>NZ_JAPWAL010000026.1:0-14311 GCF_041432905.1 Rothia sp. 27098_8_161
GATGTGTGAATCATCCCGGCCCCTTTTTCTCTGCCCGGTGCTCCCCTTTTTCGCCGCTCTCACAGGCTGGGAGCAGATCCATTGCGGTTACGATGACCATTTTCGGGGCGGGATGCGCGGGCTTTCGCTAGGCTGGTAGTATCGGGTACAGTCCACCCGCCATTGCAGGCGATAGGTACCGTTCAGAGAGGAGCCCCCATGTCCGAGTCAGCAGCGTCCGAATCAGTAGCACCCGAATCAGCAGCATCCGCGCCTGCGATGAGCGACACCTACCGGCACTTTACGCGCCTCTTCCCCTACCCGCACGAGCGTATTGCGGTGGGCACTGCGGCTACTGATGCCATGGCCCGTTACGATGAGCTGGCTAAGCTGGGACATGCGGAGGGGTTCGCCCCCTTCTTCCTGAACCTGAATGATACGGTGCTTGAAAGCATGGTCATTGCGGTGTCCCTTGAGCACGACATCATTGACGATGTTGAGACGCTGACCCCGGAGCAGGTGAGTGCCTACACTCGTGCTGTTCTGCAGCGTTACCGTACCGCCCGGGGTGGCGCCTCCGCCGAAGAGTATGGCAGCGCCGCCATTGCCCAACAGCTGCGCAGGGTTGTCGATGACGGCGAAGATACTAACGAGGACAACTCGGACGAGTTCAACCTCAATGAGTTTGTTGACGAGTTTATGAGCTCCGATTTTCTGCCCAATGAGGAGCCTGAAGATGAGGCCCCGACTCTTTCTGCTCTGCTCTGCTACGAGCTCCTGGATGAGGAGGAGCAAGGCGAGATGCTCCTGTTGCAGATTCCGACCGATGACCCCGCCGACATTCCCGCGTACTTGCCCTTTGGCGGCTGGAATGACTGCCCGGACGCTGAAACGCAGCTGGCGTTCACCCACTATTGGCGTGAAAAGTATGGTGCAATCCCGGCGGCTCTTGACGGTGCTAATTGTCTGGAATTTCTGGTGGAACGCCCCGTGGCAGACCCGCTGGAGGCGAAGAAGGTGGCGGTCGAGCAATTCGCGTTCTGTTCGGATCTTCCGTTCCAGGTGTTTGAGGATTTTGAGCCGCTGACGGAGTTTATTCACCAGAGCCGCCAGTGGTATTTCTGGTGGGATTAGGGGTCGGCTCAGAAATCAGCTGAGAGTCGGGTTCAGACGCTGGGTGAAGGCGAGCGTCGACACATCTAAATAACGCCTCCTACATGCTCACACCAGCGTGCACAAGCGCACAGTGTCCCGCAGTACTTACACATCGTGTGCGGCTGTACTATTAGATACAGCTCAACAGCTTTTGTCCCCCATCCGGAGCAATTGTTCCGGATATATAAAGCCCGAAAGGACATCATGAAGGTACTCGTTACCGGCGGCGCCGGCTACATCGGCTCCCACACTGTACTTGAACTGCTCAAGGCAGGTCACGACGTCGTCGTCATGGATAACCTCGCAAACTCTTCCGAGGAGTCCCTCAAGCGTGTCGCTGAACTCGCTGGCCGCGCCCCCGAGTTCCATAAGGTTGACCTGCTCGACTTTGAAGGCATGAAGGCTCTCTTTAAGCATGTTCGCCCCGACGCTGTGATTCACTTTGCGGGTCTGAAGGCTGTGGGTGAGTCCGCAGAGAAGCCGCTGTGGTACTACCAGACCAATGTGGCTGGCACCCTGAACCTGCTGTACGCAATGGATGAGGCTGACTGCTACTCCATCGTGTTCTCCTCCTCCGCTACCGTGTACGGCGAGCCGGAGTCCATGCCTCTGATTGAGAAGATGAACATGGATGCGCAGTCCTGCTACGGCCGCACCAAGGAGCACATCGAGGATATGCTGGTCGACCTGGCTACTTCTGACCCCAAGTGGAACATTGCTCTGCTACGTTACTTCAACCCCGTTGGTGCGCACGAGTCCGGCCGTATTGGGGAGGACCCGGCTGGTATCCCGAACAACCTGGTGCCCTTCATCGCGCAGGTTGCTGTGGGTCGCCGCGAGCACCTGAACGTCTTCGGTAACGACTACCCGACCGTTGACGGTACCGGCGTGCGTGATTACATTCACGTGGTTGACCTGGCTGACGGCCACTTGAAGGCGCTGAACTACATTACTGAGCACTGCGGCCTGCACACCTGGAACCTGGGTACCGGTAACGGCTACTCGGTTCTGCAGGTTCTGCACGCGTTCGAGGAGGCGTGCGGTAAGGAGCTGCCGTACAAGATTGTGGATCGTCGCCCCGGTGACGTTGCGGTCTCTTACGCTGATCCTTCCTCTGCTCTGGCGGATCTGGGTTGGAGCGCTAGCCGCGACATTAAGACCATGGTTCGCGACCACTGGAACTGGCAGAAGAACAACCCCAACGGTTACGAGGCCTAAGCTGTTTTAGCCCCTTGTGAGGGGTGTTGAAGAGTGCCCGATAGGTGTTATCTCACCTGTCGGGCACTCTTGTGCGCTTTTTTCGAAATTTTTGCCAGCTTGTGACGCATACCCTGGAAACAGTTGACAAGTCGTGGGAGAAAACGGAAAGGTGAAGCATTCCCCCTAGTCAGAGCCCTTTACATAGATGAGGTGTTTTTCACCCATATTTTTACGTCAAAAATACTATAACTATGCATTAGGGCTTAAAAATTCACATAACTTACACAGTAAAGCGAATATTTTACACACACGTTACCTGATGAGGCGTAATCTAAAATCTCAGCATATACACAACCCACATCATAGATGCACCTCACATGAAAGGGTTCATGATGTCCGCACAGACAACTCCCGTAGAGCAAAAAAACCTCATCGAAATTGCTGATGTCAACAAATACTACGGCACCAATCATGTTCTGAAAAACATCAACCTTTCCGTAGGCAAGGGCGAAGTTGTCATCCTTCTCGGCCCCTCTGGTTCCGGCAAGTCAACTCTCTGCCGAACCATTAACCGCCTCGAAACTATCACCGGCGGATCCATCACGATTGATGGCGAAGAGCTCCCCGCAGAAGGCCGAGCCCTCGCGAGGCTCCGCGCCGAAGTAGGTATGGTTTTCCAGTCCTACAACCTTTTCGCGCACAAGACCATTCTTGATAACGTCACCCTTGGACCTCGCCGAATCCGCAAAATGTCCAAGTCAGACGCAGAAGCAGAAGCTATGAAGCTACTCGCAAAGGTTGGTGTGGATTCCCAGGCACATAAAATGCCCGCAGAGCTTTCCGGTGGTCAGCAACAGCGCGTCGCTATCGCCCGCGCCCTCGCTATGAAGCCCAAGGTCATGCTCTTTGACGAACCCACCAGTGCACTTGACCCCGAAATGGTCAACGAAGTGCTCGACACCATGGTCTCCCTCGCAAAGGAAGGCATGACCATGATTGTTGTAACCCACGAAATGGGCTTTGCCCGTAAGGCGGCAGACCGCATCGTCTTCCTTGCCGACGGCGAGATAATCGAAGAAGCACACCCGGACGAGTTCTTTACTAACCCGAAGAGCGAGCGCGCCAAGGACTTCCTCTCCAAGATCATCAACCACTAAAGCGGAGGGCCCGACATGCAAAAATATTCACGCAAGCTCGCAGCACTCGCCGCGGCATCATCCCTCGCTCTAACCGGCGTCCTCACCGGATGTTCCAGCGCAGACAGCGGCAATAAGATCCGCATCGGCATTAAAGTAGACCAGCCCGGCCTCGGTTATCAGGACGGCAACACCTACACCGGCTTCGACGTGGAGGTAGCGCGCTACGTCGCCGGTAAGCTTGGATACTCCGAAAGCCAGATTGAATTCGTCGAGTCTCCAGCGTCTAACCGCGAAAATATGCTCAATACCGGCCAGGTAGACATGATTTTTGCGACCTACTCTATCTCTGAGAGCCGCAAGAAGACCGTAGACTTCGCAGGTCCCTACTACACTGCCGGTCAGGATTTGCTGGTTCGTGTCGATAACAATGACATCCACGGACCGGATGATTTGAACGGAAAGAACCTCTGTTCTGTAACCGGTTCTACGAGCGCCAAAAAAGTCCAGGACAAATTCGCCAAGAATGTGAACCTGGTCAAGCAGAATAGCTACTCCGACTGTGTGGTTGCCCTCAATGGTGGCGTGGTAGATGCCGTCACCACCGACGACATTACCCTCGCCGGTCTAGCAGCAACCAAGGCAAACAAGGGCAAGCTAAAAGTGGTCGGCTCCCCCTTTACCGCTGAACGCTACGGTGTGGGTCTGCCCAAGGGGACCGACAAATGTGAAGCTGTGAATAATGCCATCAACGAAATGGTAGCTGACGGTACCTGGGAGAAACTCATCACCAAGTACACCGAAGACACCGGCTACCACTACAACACGGAAACCAACCCACCGCACCTGGGCACCTCCTGCGCCTAGGCCTCTAGAGAGGTTCACGAATGTCATTCTTTGACCAACTCGGCGCTCTCCTGTCCAAGTACGATGTGGTTGGCGCCTTCATGACCAATATTCAGCTGACTTTCTGGGCGGCTATTGGATCGTTCGTCCTCGGTACCGTGCTGGCGCTCATGCGCATCAGCCCCGTCCCGTCCCTGCGCTGGGCGGGCACCGCCTACGTACACACTGTCCGTAATACTCCGCTCACCATCATGATGACTTTCGCCATTCTGGGTGTATGGACGCAGTTCCAGCTCTCCTTCTCACACGATTTCGACACGAACTTCTTCGTGTACGCGGTCATTGCCCTGTCAATCTACCATTCAGCATTTATCTGCGAGGCAATCCGTTCGGGTGTAAACACCGTGCCGAAGGGTCAAGCAGAAGCAGCCCGCGCTATCGGCCTGGGTTTCTTCGATACCGCCCGCCTGGTGATTTTCCCTCAGGCTCTACGCGGTGCCATTACCCCGCTTGGTAATACCCTAATTGCGTTGACGAAGAACAGCACTGTCGCCTCGGTCGCGTCGGTGGCTGAAGCCTCCGGGCTAATGAAATCCATGATTGAGTTCGATGCGAACATGGTGCTCGCTATCTTTATTATGTTTGCGATAGGCTTCGTCATCATTGTTGTTCCCATTGGTGCATTGACCACCTGGTCATCCCGTAAGCTGGCGGTGAAGAGATGAAAAACCCCTTTATCAGTGATGAAACCCGCGCCACTTCTTCGGTGCTTTTCGACGAGCCAGGTCCTATTGCTCAGCGTCGTATCCGTATCTTCAACATTGCTGCGGTAGTCCTTTTTGCACTATTTGCGGTCTATGTGCTGACCGTTATGGGTCAGAAGGGGCAGCTGGAGGCAGAAAAATGGACTGATTTGTTCACCGCCCGCGCCTGGAGTTCCTACTACCTGCCGGGCCTTGCCTCAACCCTGTCGGCGGCAGCGGTTTCGGTGGTTACCTCGGTTGCGTTCGGTGTGGTCTTCGGTATTGCTCGACTATCCCAGTACCGCATTACCCGCTGGTTCGGCACCGTGGTCGTGGAATTCTTCCGCGCCGTGCCGGTGCTGATCATGATGATCTTCTTCTGGCTCTTTTTGGGCAAGTACAGCGGTCTTCCGCCTGCTCAGCTACCTTTCATCGCCGTGGTTGTTGGTCTGACCCTGTACAACGGTTCGGTGATCGCTGAGCTACTCCGTTCGGGCGTGAAGCAGCTTCCACGCGGCCAGGGTGAGGCGGGTCTTGCGATTGGTCTAACCCCGACCCAGACGCTGATTCGGATTCTCCTTCCTCAGGCTTTCACTGCAATGATGCCGTCGATGCTCAGCCAGTTCGTGGTGATTCTGAAGGACACCGCGCTCGGTTACATCATCTCCTACCCGGAGCTGCTGGCTTCAGCCCGACGCATCGGTTCCGGTGACGGCAACGTACTGCAGACCCTGATTCTGGCGGCGGCGATCTTCGTGACGGTGAACTTCGTGCTGACCGCGGTAGCAACCGGCATTACGGATCGCTTGGCTTCACGAACCTCAGCTAAAGTGACCCGTAACCTGATCCCGGATGCCTTGGACAACCCGAACCCGCCAACCGTCCAGATGTTCGTTCTGCCCGGCAGCCGCAAGTAGCTTCCTCCCCTCCCTATCGTCCCGGCTCCCCAGCCAACGACGATAAGCAGATACCGCAAAGCCCCCGCACTCCCCTTTCAGGAGGATGCGGGGGCTTTCTCTGTCTCTCGGGCTAGTTAGCTGCCGGGGCTACACAGCTACTGGAGCCGCACCGCTGCCCGGATTACAGAGCAGCAAAGCTACTGAGATACAGATGCCTTCAGACGCTCGGCAGCCTTCGCGACAGCCTCATCGGAGGCGGTCAGGGCGATACGTACGTAACCTTCGCCGTCCTCGCCATAGAACACACCGGGGCCAGCAATAATACCCAGCTCCGCCAGACGGCCAATTGAATCCCAGGTGGACTCACCGAAGGTGGTCCACAGGTACAGGCCCGCCTCAGAATTCTCGATGCAACCACCGGCGACAGTAATCGCCTCCTCCAACACCTCACGGCGGGCACGGTACAGGTCCTTCTGCGCCGCCACATGCGCCTCATCAGCCAGCGCCACCATCATGGCAGCCTGCACCGGGGCGGGCACAATCATGCCGGCGTGCTTGCGGCTATTAATCAGGTTCGGCATCAGCTCGGGGGCGCCGGCAATGAACGCGGCACGGTAACCGGCGAGGTTCGACTGCTTCGAAAGTGAATACACGGCGAACAGGCCAGTGAAGTCACCATCGCACACGCGAGGATCCAGGATGGACGGCACCGGCTGACCGCCGCACGCCTCATCCCAAGCACCCCAACCGAGCTCCGCGTAGCATTCATCAGATGCCACCACGGCACCAATTTCACGCGCCTGCGCCACAACCTCACGCAGCTGCTCCACGGTACGCACCACACCGTTCGGGTTCGCTGGTGAGTTCACCCAAATCAGCTTCACACGGCTACGGGTGTCAGCATCCAGCTCGTCCAGGCTGTCTGCGGGAACAGACTCGGCGCGAGCAAAACGGGCGCCCATATCGTAGGTGGGGTACGCAACGCGGGGATACACAACCACATCGCCCGGGCCCAGACCCAGCAGGAACGGCAGCCACGCAACGAGCTCCTTCGAACCAACCGTGGGCATAATAGCTTCCGGGTTCAGACCGGTCACGCCGCGACGGCGCGCAAACCATTCGGCGATAGCCTCACGCAGGGCGGGGGTGCCGTGGGTGGTCGGGTAGCCGGGTGCGTCGGAGGCTGCCGCCAGCGCCTCACGAATGGTCTGCGGGGTCGGGTCGACCGGGGTGCCGATGGACAGGTCCACCGGACCATCCGGGTGGGCGGCTGCGGTTGCGCGGTAGGGGGCGAGCGCCTCCCAGGGGTATTCGGGCAGGTTAAGGCCGTAAGTCATAGTGTCACCTGGTTGCTTGGGAATAGTTTTCGTCATTTTAGTCTAGCGTCCGGGCGCTGGCGTGCCTATAGCAAGAACCTCCATTCCAGCGCGTAGACGGTGTGTGGGCACCGGGTGCTAGATGGAGGCTCTTGGCACCCTATAGCGGGTGCGATCAGTCTATGCGGTTATAGCTATTATTCACCGCAGGTTATTATTCGCCACGAGGAGGCAGCGCCGCGATGAAGGGCACGTCCTTACCGGTAGGGCCGAGCTTTGCTGCGCCACCGGGGGAGCCCAGGTCATCGAAGAAGTCTGCGTTGGCGCTGATGTATTCGGTCCATTCTTCGGGGACGTCGTCTTCGTAGTAGATTGCTTCTACGGGGCAGACGGGTTCGCAGGCGCCACAGTCCACGCACTCATCCGGGTGGATGTACAGGGTGCGTTCGCCTTCGTAGATACAGTCGACGGGGCATTCTTCAACGCATGCGCGGTCTTTGACATCCACGCAGGGAAGCGCGATTACGTAGGTCATTGGTGTGCCTTTCTACAAGCTGTTCGCCCCGTGCCCGCCGTTCTGCGGGTCGTCTGCTGCAGGGCAGAATCTACAGAGTAAACCGCCGAGTAGTTGGTACCCGGCGGGGAAGTCTGTGTATAGTCTATCGCGCACCGGCTGTTTAACCGTATTTTCGTGGCGTATCAGACAGTGGTCTCATGGGTTTGTGGGGGTATTTTTTAGGCTAGGCTGACCTGGTATTTCTTTGCGTTATTGCTAGTCCGCAGGCTTTTAAAAATAGATTAAGCCAAAAATGAAATCTTCATCACATGAATTTTTTGATGAAGTCATCGCTATTTCCACCCCGCACAATTCACCGAATAACGCATATATTTTCTTTCCTATTGCCCTCTATCCGACGGGTTTAGAAGACAGCAGCGGTGTAGCACCCCAAAAACGTCAGACGGGTGTCCCGGCTAACCGGAACACCCCTCCCCTTAGATTATGACGTAGTGATAGGCTTCAGCCTACTTCTTGGCGCGAGCACGCTGATGCGCCGCACGCGGCGAGAAATACTGCGCGTCCTTCACGCGAGCGCGCGTGTACACGAGCATGCCAAGCATCGCCGCGACAGGGGCGCCGAACCACCACAGGGCACCGTACAGGCCAATCGCCGAATGGCCCGGATTCACCAGAACAAACGGCGAATCGGGACGACTGTAACCGAGCACGTACACGGTCACGAACACCGCAACAGCCACGACAGCCGCAGCGTAGCCGCGACGCAACGACAAGGCACACCACAGGGCAGTGAAGAAGACCGTCAGGTACGCGACCAGCAAGCCGAGGGGCAGGGCGGTTTCCCCCACGTATACAACCCAGGCGTGGTAGATCGACCCGGCAATACCAGCAAAAATACCCAGAATCGAGCCGGTCAGAACGCCCGCCACCAGACCAGCCTCCTGCGGCTTCGGGTGCACGGTCGCGGTCGGATTACCGTCGAGCACGCGGAAAGTCTCCACGGCAGAAATCTTCTGCGGCACCTTATTTGAGTACTCAAAAGTCTTCTCGTCCACGACCGTAATCTGGGTGCGGTGCGCCTCCATTGCCTTGCGCTTGGTGGTGCCGTCACCGTAAATAGCGGCCTGCAGGCGCTGATCATCCGCGTCAAACTCACCCTCAATACCCCAGGTAAGAATTGGGCGGTCCTCGTCGTCTTCAAGGATCTGCAGGGCACGGCGCACAATCTCGTACACGCGCACGTGGTCGGGGTGGCCGTAGCCACCGTCCGAATCGTAAGTAACCAGAACGTCCGGGGTGAGAGCACGGATAGCGGCAACCAAAGCCTGAGCCTGCGGTTCCAGCGGCTGGGCGGTCAACGACTCCTCCGCCGCTACCGGGTTAGCGACGGGTTTACCCTCCGGGCCCCACGCCATGCCGGAGTCACGGTACAGGGGTAGCGCACCCTCAGCGACAGCAGGCTCCTGGCCCAGGAAGAACTGCTTCCTCACGCCCAGAGCCTTAACAGCGCCGGCAAGCTCACCGGTACGGTACTCGCCCAGCGCCTCACCGTTATCACGGCAGCCGAGCTTACCGACCTCCAGGTGGTGCAGCTCCTCGGGGATGACCTCGCCCAGCTCACCGCGGGTAGCGGTCAGCAGGTACACCTCCGCACCCTTCTGTGCGTAGTACGCCATGGTCGCGCCGGTCGAGGAGGTTTCATCGTCCGGGTGCGCATGCACGAACAGGATGCGTGCCTTCTTCGCATCGTAGTTATTCGGCAGCAGGTCACGGCGCGAGCCGGGGGCGATGCGCTCACCCTGCGTGGGGTAGCTGGGGGTCGCAGAATCAGGCTGAGTGTTCTCGGTTTCAGACACAGGCTTTCCCTCTCATACGCAGGGTTGGGTTTCTTGGACGGTCAATAGGGCGCCGGCAATTTACATCGTTGGCGGCAGATGTTGAGCGGCGTACGGGTACCGCCACCTTGCAGGCGCATTATTTTTATCTTACACACTCGCATGTACAGCGCGAGGTGTTCGGGCTTCTCGGAAGGCGGTTTTTCGGCAGAAAGCAAAAGCACCGTCTCTCCTCTCCATTCTCCCCCGCCGTTATTTCCCAAACAGATCGTGGTGATTAAACAGAACCGCCGTTACCTCCTCTTCGGAAGGTAGCGGCGGCTCTTGGGTAACGACACGATTGAGCAACGACACCCGCTACAGCAGGTGAGTCGCTAACGCACTACTAACTCTCATAGTCGCGCTGTATTAATCGCTGGCGCTGTATTAGTCGTTCGCACGGGCGCGGCGGCGGAACTCGCGGACACGCTCGTTGGAATCCAGGATGACCTTACGGATACGAATTGCCTCGGGAGTCACCTCAACGCACTCGTCTTCGCGAGCGAATTCCAGGCTCTCTTCCAGGGTCAGCTTCTTCGGCGGGGTCAGGTTTTCGAAGTTATCCGCGGTCGAAGAACGCATGTTGGTCAGCTTCTTTTCCTTGGTGATGTTAACTTCCATGTCGTCTGCACGGGAGTTCATACCAACGATCATACCCTCGTACACCTCAGAGGTGGGCTCTACGAAGAAGGTGCCGCGCTCCTGCAGGTTAATCATCGCATAGGGGGTGACCACGCCGGCACGGTCAGCAATCAGCGAACCGTTGGTACGGTACTCAATGTCGCCAGCCCAAGGCTCGTGCTCAATCGAGTAGGAGGAAGAGATGCCGGCACCGCGGGTCTCAGTCAGGAACTGGGTGCGGAAACCAATCAGACCACGTGCGGGAACAGCGAACTCCATACGAACCCAGCCGGTACCGTGGTTCGCCATGTTCTCCATGCGGCCCTTACGTGCAGCCATCAGCTGGGTGACAGCACCCAGGTACTCCTCGGGCACGTCAATAATCATGTGCTCCATGGGCTCGTAGACCTTGCCGTCGATGGTCTTGGTCACCACCTGGGGCTTACCCACAGTCAGCTCGAATCCTTCGCGGCGCATCTGCTCCACGAGGATAGCCAGGGCGAGCTCGCCACGACCCTGAACTTCCCACGCGTCCGGACGCTGGGTGGGCAGAACCTTGATGGACACGTTACCGATTAGCTCGCGGTCCAGGCGGTCCTTCACCTGACGTGCGGTGACCTTTGCGCCCTTGACGCGGCCAGCCAGCGGGGAGGTGTTAATACCGATGGTCATGGAGATCGCGGGATCGTCCACCTTGATTAGCGGCAGGGGCTTGGGGTTTTCAGCGTCGGTGAGGGTTTCACCAATGGTGATGTCCTCGATACCAGCCACTGCGACAATCTCGCCGGGGCCAGCGGACTCTGCGGGAACGCGCTCGAGAGCCTTGGTTGCCAGCAGTTCGGAGATGCGGACGTTCTTGATTTCACCGTCGTGACGTGCCCACGCAACGGTCTGGCCCTTCTTCAGGGTGCCATTGAAGATACGGACCAGTGCCAGACGGCCCAGGAACGGGGAGGAGTCCAGGTTGGTCACGTGTGCCTGCAGAACCTCATCCGGGTTGTAGGTGGGGGCGGGTACGTGCTCGATGATGGTCTTGAACAGCGGCTCCAGGTCATCATTGTCGGGCAGCTGGCCGTCTGCGGGCTGGTTCAGGGATGCAGCGCCAGCCTTACCGGATGCGTACACCACCGGAACGTTCAGCACAGCGTCCAGGTCCAGGTCGGGAACTTCGTCCGCCAGGTCAGATGCCAGGCCGAGCAGCAGGTCCATGGACTCGCCAACGACCTCGTCAATACGGGAGTCGGGGCGGTCAACCTTGTTCACCACGAGGATCACGGGCAGCTTAGCAGCCAGTGCCTTACGCAGCACGAAGCGGGTCTGGGGCAGCGGGCCTTCGGATGCGTCCACGAGCAGCACAACGCCGTCAACCATGGACAGGCCACGCTCCACCTCGCCACCGAAGTCGGCGTGGCCGGGGGTGTCAATCACGTTAATGGTGATGGTCTCACCGTTGGCGGAAGGGCCGTTGTAGAACACGGTGGTGTTCTTCGCCAGAATGGTGATGCCCTTTTCCTTTTCGAGGTCGCCGGAGTCCATGACTCGGTCTTCAACATCTGCGTGGGCAGAGAAGGCGTGGGTCTGCTGCAGCATCGCGTCGACGATGGTGGTCTTACCGTGGTCAACGTGTGCCACGATAGCCACATTGCGAAGGTCGGGGCGCGAAGCGGTGTTTTCAGACATGCGTTAAGTTTCTCGCTTAAATCTAGGGGATAGTCTTGCCAACGGGTGCGTTCTAGACGGCACAGGAGGTCACAGGGCAGTGCCTACAGATAGGTATCTGGTGGTCGTTTGCCGGTTTGGGTATTTGCCGATGGACCCGCTCTGCGATGAGAACGTTTCCGGGCACGCCAAAACGGACCCCCTCCGTTGGGCTTAGCTACCAGTGTATCACTAGGGTTTTTCCGCGAGCCACTCATCAATCATGCGGCGAGCGACAGCGTTCGTGCCGGGCAACTCCAGTTTTGCGGGGTCGTCCTCGTCGCTGTTGCCGCGCTCCTCCGAAAGAGCAATTGCCTCACGCAGCTCAGCGGCGGTGAACCAGCGTGCGGCACGAATCTCGCCATCGTGGTGGATGATGGTTTCGTTCTCATCCACGTGCACCCGGTAGCAAATCATGAGCGAACGCGGGAAAGGCCACACATCGCTCATGCGGTACTCGGTGCTGAGGGCGTGCAAGCCGGTTTCTTCGTAGACTTCGCGGGCGATTGCCTCCTCGAGGTTTTCGCCAGGGTCAACGAAACCGGCGATGAGAGCGAAGCGGTTGGGGTGCCACTGGCGGTTATTCGCCAATAGCACGCGCTCGCCGTCACGGCTGGTCACCAGCGCCATCACGGCGGGTTCAATGCGGGGGAACACCATTTCGCCCGAGGCGGTGCGGCGGATTCCCTTGGAACCGAGGGGCGCCTCCTCACCGCTGTAGGCGGAGTAGCGCATGTCGATGAGGTAGTCGCGGCGTGCCAGGGCGGTGGCGTAGTGGGCACGACCTTCCGGGTCCTCGTGGACCGGGTAGTAGCGGAAGCCCCTGCTGGAGGCGCGCACCCGAGGGTTGTTCAGCTCGGTGGCAACCTGCGCGAGGGTTTTGTCCTCGCAGTAAATCACGTGCACCTCTGCCGTGCCATTCTTCTTCACGTCATCGCTGTAAGCGGCGGGACGGATTATGCTGTGCGCCAGGATAGCTTCCTCAGGCAGCAGTTCGGCAGAATCACTACCGGTCAGATAGTGCACGGTTCCCTCATCGTTGAGGAGGGTTTCCCCTTCGCGAGAAATGAGCAGGTAGCGCAATGCGCTCTCAGAAATAGTCTCATGCGTGTGTTCAGGTGAAGAAGTCATGGGGTTTACTCTACATCTTGATACTGCAAGGCACACAATGGCGTGCCAGGTTTCGATTTTTTCGCAGTATCGTCCTATCTCACCCTCGAAAGAGGTGACATAGGCACCCGAAAATAAGAGAATGGAACCATGACTACTTCTATTGACCCTACGACCACCTCCGCGTGGTCTGCTCTGTCCGCTCATCACAAGTCCCTCACTCCGAACCTGCGCGAATGGTTTGCCGCTGACCCGGAACGCGCGCAGAAGCTCAGCTTCACCGCCGACGAACTGCACGTCGACCTTTCCAAGAACCTGATTACCTCCGAAACCCTTGAACTGCTGGTCAAGCTCGCTGAAGAGGTCAAGCTGGAGCAGACTCGCGAGGCAATGTTCTCCGGCAAGCACATTAACGTCACCGAGGACCGCGCAGTACTGCACACCGCTCTGCGCCGCCCCGAGGGTTACACCCCGGCACTGACCGTTGACGGCCAGGACGTAGACGCAGACGTACACGCCGTACTGAAGAAGATTTACGCATTCGCTGAGCGCGTGCGCAACGGCCAGTGGACCGGCATCACCGGCAAGCGTATCGAGACCGTTGTGAACATCGGTATCGGTGGCTCCGACCTGGGCCCGGTCATGGTGTACGAGGCTCTCAAGCCCTACGCTGATGCAGGCATCACCGCACGCTTCATCTCCAACATTGACCCGACCGATGTGGCTGAGAAGGTCTCCGACCTAGATCCCGAGACCACCCTGTTCATCGTCGCATCTAAGACCTTCGGCACCCTCGAAACCCTAACCAACGCGCGCGTGGCACGCGAATGGCTGCTGTCCGCACTGGCTGAGGCTGACGCGCTGGAAGGTAAGGAAGCTTCCGAGGCTGTGGCTAAGCACTTCGTGGCTGTCTCCACCGCACTGGATAAGGTTGCAGCATTCGGCATTGACCCCGAGAACGCTTTCGGCTTCTGGGACTGGGTTGGCGGCCGCTACTCCGTAGACTCCGCTATCGGCACCTCCCTGGCTATCGTTTTCGGCCCGAAGGTTTTCACTGACTTCCTCGCGGGCTTCCACGCAATAGATGAGCACTTCCGCACCGCTCCCCTGGCTCAGAACGTGCCCGTTCTGATGGGTCTACTGAACATCTGGAATGTGAACTTCCTCGGCGCAGAGACCCACGCGGTTCTGCCCTACGACCAGTACCTGCACCGCTT
>NZ_JAPWAL010000027.1:0-13243 GCF_041432905.1 Rothia sp. 27098_8_161
ACCTTTGTAGGAGAATCAAAAATGCCTCCCAAGACTCGCGCTGCGGCAGCTCGTAAGACCAACCGCCGCAAGGTTAGCAAGAACATCGTTGCTGGTCAGGCTCACATCAAGTCGACCTTCAACAATACCATCGTCTCCATCACCGATCCCACCGGTGCAGTGATCTCCTGGTCCTCCGCTGGCGACATGGGCTTCAAGGGCTCCCGTAAGTCCACCCCCTATGCCGCACAGCTGGCTGCTGAGGCTGCTGCAAACCGCGCCAAGGAGCACGGCGTCCGCAAGGTTGACGTGTTCGTCAAGGGTCCCGGTTCCGGTCGCGAAACCGCAATCCGCTCCCTGCAGGCTGCAGGCCTCGAGGTCGGTTCGATCCAGGACGTTACCCCCGTTGCACACAACGGTTGCCGTCCCCCGAAGCGCCGCCGCGTCTAATTAGGTCTCGACCTAATCCCTCGACGGGCACACTCCGCAAGGAGCCGTACCCGGAGAGTACAGACACCCGTCTGCTTCCTAAGATATGTTTTCCCCAACCTGTGGGCTCATATAGCGGAGCTCACCGAAAGGAAACAAAGTGCTTATTGCACAGCGCCCCACTCTGACTGAAGAGGTCGTAGCGCCCAACCGCTCGCGCTTCACCATCGAGCCTCTGGAGCCCGGTTTCGGCTACACCATGGGTAACTCCCTTCGCCGTACTCTGCTGTCTTCCATCCCCGGCGCCGCTGTTACCAGCGTCCGCATTGATGGTGTACTGCACGAGTTCAGCACCGTTCCCGGCGTGACCGAGGACGTCACTGAGATTATCTTGAACATCAAGAAGCTCTCCATCTCTTCTGAGAACGACGAGCCCGTCGTGGCCTACCTGCGCAAGCAGGGCGAAGGTGAACTGACCGCAGGCAACATCGAGGTTCCCGCTGGCGTGGAGATCCACAACCCGGAACTGCACCTGGCAACCCTGAACGCCTCGGCAAACTTCAACGCTGAGCTGGTTATTGAGCGCGGTCGCGGCTATGTGACTGCAGCTCAGAACAAGGCCGGCGATGGCGAGATTGGCCGTATCCCGGTTGACTCCATCTACTCCCCGGTTCTGAAGGTTACCTTCAGTGTGAACGCGACCCGTGTTGAGCAGCGCACCGACTTCGACAGCCTGACTCTGGATGTCGAAACCAAGGAAGCCATCGCACCGCGTGACGCTGTTGCTTCTGCAGGCAGCACCCTGGTCGAGCTCTTCGGCCTGGCACGTGAGCTGAACATTGCCGCTGAGGGTATCGAAGTTGGCCCGTCGCCCGCCGACGAGTCCATGGCAGCTGATCTGGCACTGGCGATTGAGGAACTGAATATGTCCGTTCGTTCCTACAACTGCCTCAAGCGCGAGGGTATCCACACTGTGGGTGAGCTCGTGACCCGCAGTGAAGCTGACCTGATGGATATCCGTAACTTCGGTGCTAAGTCCATTGACGAGGTCAAGGCAAAGCTCATCGAACTCGGCCTGTCCCTGAAGGACTCCCCTCCCGGTTTCGAGCCTGCTGCACGCCCGCTTGATGACGAAGACGGTTCCGGCGAATAATTTCGACCGAATAGTTCACCCGGTTCCACCGGGATCAGTCAAACTTGATTCCCTAAGAGGCTCCGCTGCTGGGGCGTTAGGGAACGCAACTATGGAGATTTAACTATGCCTACTCCCACTAAGGGTCCCCGCCTCGGCGGTTCCCCGACCCACGAGCGCCACATGCTCAACAACTTGTCGGCGCAGCTGTTCCAGCACAAGCGCATCACCACCACCCTGACCAAGGCAAAGCGCCTGCGTCCGGTGGCAGAGCGCTTCATCACCTTCGGTAAGAAGGGCGACCTGGCTGCTCGCCGTCGCGTGCTGCGTTCCATCACCGACAAGTCCGTCGTGCACGAGCTCTTCACCGTTATTGCTCCGGCAATGGCAGAACGCCCCGGTGGTTACACCCGCATCATCAAGATCGGTAACCGCAAGGGTGACAACGCTCCCATGGCAGTCATCGAGCTCGTAATGGAGCCCGTTGCAACCCAGGGTGCAGTTGCTGAGGCAACCAAGGTTGCTGAGAAGGCAGCTGAGGGTACCAAGGCTGAAGCTGCTGAGGGTCTGCCCGCAGGTTCTCACGCACCCCTGGAGTCCGGCGAGGCTCCCGAGGGCTTCGAGGTTAAGGGTAACGCCGATTCCATGAAGTACCACGTGCCCGGTTCCCGCTGGTACACCAGCACCAAGGCTGAAATCTGGTTCGACTCCGCTGAGTCGGCAGAGGCTGCAGGTTATGCCCCCGCAGGTGGCGCAGCAGCACAGAAGGTTTCCGAGTAATACGGATTCCAGCTGATTTAGGCTAAGCCTAAAATATGCCAATCCGCCGTCCACTATTGTGGGCGGCGGATTGGCATATCTGCATACTTTAAGATGAATCTATTCCTGAGGGTACCCAATCTTCAAGAACTTTGCCAATATTTTCGTACACTATTACTGCTGAAAGGCACACCAATGCAGAATGCTACTGCTTTAGAGAATTACGAAGAGCAGCTTTTCATTGCTACGCACCGCGTACGAATTGATTGCGCCTACGACGGTTCCCTTTTCAGCGGATGGGCTGCCCAACCGAACCTTGTCACGGTGCAGGGAGTTATTGAGAACGCTCTTGAGCTGATTTTGCGTGCATCTCACCGCGTGGTGGTCGCGGGCCGAACTGATGCCGGTGTGCATGCGGAAGCTCAGACCCTGCATTGCGATCTGAGCGATGAGGATTGGACTCGCCTGCAAGGTCGAACGGGGGAGGATGACCCGACGGCTGCCCTAGGTCGCCGCCTCACCGGTGCTTTGCAACGTTGCCTCTACGATGCGGAAGAGCAGTTGAACTTGCCGAAGAACGTCCGCGGTATTATGCGGGGTGCTATTCAGATTCACCGGGTCGCTGAGGTTCCCTTCGATTTTGATGCACGCTTCTCTGCTACCGGCCGCCGCTACGTTTATCGCATTGTAGATGGTGCGGCGGACGGTCTTAACCCTCTGCAGCGCACCTACACCTGGGCAGTGCCTGAGTATCTGGATTGCGCTAATCTTAATGAATCGGCACAGCAGCTACTCGGTCTGCGTGATTTTCTCTCTTTCTGCAAACCGCGTGAAGGTGCGACCACGATTCGTGAGCTGCGAGAGCTTAGCTTCACTCGCACAGAGAGTGGTCTTATTGAGGTGCGCGTGGTGGCTGATGCCTTCTGCCATCACATGGTGCGTTCGCTCGTGGGTGCTCTGGTGCTCTACGGTACAGGTAAACGTGACGCCGCCTGGTTGCGTGAGCGGATTGAGAACCCTGGACGCGAGGCTTCGCTGACTTTGGCACCTCCGCACGCGCTTGCTCTGGCTGAGATTTACTACCCTGCGCCGGAGTTGTACGGAGAACAAGCTGAGCGTGCTCGAGCAATGCGTGAAGACCACGAGGCACAGAGCGTTTAACGCCCTGTGTATATTGAGCACCGTCATGTGCTGGAAGTGATAAGGGGCTCAACGTAGGAGCACAACCGTCGAGGGTGAATTACACGAATGGAATTTAAAAATGTGTTTAAGACAAAAAAGCCCTATTTTTAAGGCTTTGGCGGTGGATTAAGCACTCGACGTCCTGTATAGTCTTGATATGTTGTGCGTGTTCTACCCGGGCGCACTCTAAATCGCTGTCTAGTTGCAGGACGTTAAGGCGGTGTAGAGTACGGGCAGAACGGGCGGCAGCTCGGTCCTCACCCGGGTGTTCGTCATGCACGTAAGTAAAAGGCGCGATACCCAACTAAGCGCCGTATGTACATTTCGAGACAAAGGCCAATATTTTGCGCACTTATACTCCCAAGCCCGGCGAAGTCGAGCGCCAGTGGCACGTCATTGACGCCACCGACGTTGTTCTCGGCCGCCTCGCAAGCCAGACCGCTATCCTGCTGCGCGGTAAGCACAAGCCGACTTTTGCTCCCCACGTTGACACCGGTGACTTCGTTATCATCGTGAACGCTGAGAAGGTTGCCCTGACCGGTGCAAAGCTCGAGCAGAAGCGTGCATACCGCCACTCGGGTTACCCCGGCGGTCTGAAGTCCGTGAACTACGCAGAGCTGCTTGAGACCAACCCCGTTCGCGCGGTTGAGAAGGCTGTTAAGGGCATGCTTCCCAAGAACAAGCTTGCTGCACAGCAGCTCAAGAAGCTGAAGGTCTACGCTGGCCCCGAGCACCCGCACGCGGCACAGCAGCCCAAGACCTACGAATTCAACCAGGTCGCCCAGTAATTCGGGCCTACGAAGAAACAATAGGAGAAATCGTGGCTCAGAACGAAGAGCAGATCGTAGTCGAGGAAGAGCTGACCAGCTACACCTCGGAGTCCGCTGCCCCCGCAGCGGCTAAGGCAGCACGTCCGGCACTGACCGTTGCAGGCGCAGCAGTTGGTCGCCGCAAGGAAGCAGTGGCACGCGTTCGCGTTGTGCCCGGTTCCGGCAACTGGACCATCAACGGTCGTAGCCTGGAAGAGTACTTCCCCAACAAGCTTCACCAGCAGGACGTCAACCAGCCCTTCAAGCTCCTGGAGCTCGAGGGCGCATACGACGTAATCGCACGCATCAACGGTGGTGGCCCTTCCGGTCAGGCAGGCGCTCTGCGCCTGGGTATCGCTCGTGCACTGAACGAGATTGACCGCGAGAATAACCGCCCCGCACTGAAGAAGGCTGGCTACCTGACCCGTGACGCACGCGTCATCGAGCGTAAGAAGGCTGGTCTTAAGAAGGCACGTAAGGCTTCGCAGTTCTCCAAGCGTTAATCGCTGGTTTTACGAAGCACTACGCCCCGTCTATCCCATTGGGAGAGACGGGGCGTTCTGCGTATCTACCGGCCTTAAACGTTAAGGGTGTTTGTAACTGTTACGTTTGTTCATAGAAGAGCACACCGGTAGAGTTAAAGAGTCAAAGCAGACAGGAAGAAAAGAGTACTCATGGCAGAGCAGAATCCCTCCACCAAGCCCGAAGAGCAGGCAGTGGAGGCTCCTCAGACTGAAGCCGAGCAGCACACCGCTGAAGGCGCACACGCATACACCGATTCTGAGAAGAAACAAGCCATCAAGGAAGCTCTGAAGCCCCAGGCACGCCGCACCTCCGTCGTTGAAGACTACTCGGCAGAGCTGGACGAAATGGCTTCCCTCACCCGCGCCCTCGGCAAGGACAAGAAGGACGACAAAACCTCTCAGGCATGGAAGAAGGGCTACCCCTACGACACCAAGCTCAGTCGCAAGGCATACGAGAAGGAAAAGCGCGCCCTGCAGATCGAGCTGCTGAAGCTGCAGCTCTGGGCTAAGTCCACCGGTCAGAAGATCCTCATCATTTTCGAAGGCCGTGACGCAGCAGGTAAGGGTGGCTCCATTAAACGCTTCACCGAGCACCTGAACCCCCGTGGTGCTCGCGTTGTCGCACTGGAGAAGCCGACCGATATCGAACAGACCCAGTGGTACTTCCAGCGTTACATCAAGCACCTGCCCTCCGGCGGCGAAATCGTTCTGATGGACCGCTCCTGGTACAACCGTGCCGGCGTTGAGCGCGTTATGGGTTACTGCACCCAGGCACAGTACTTCGAGTTCATGCGCGAAGTTCCGGACCTGGAGCGCATGCTGGTGAACTCCGGTATCCACATCATCAAGTTCTGGTTCTCCGTCACCCGCGAAGAGCAGCTCGCACGCTTCACCTCCCGCCGTACCGACCCGGTTCGTCAGTGGAAGCTTTCCCCCACCGACCTAGCATCCTTGGACAAGTGGGACGACTACACCGCGGCGAAGGAAGCAATGTTCTTCTACACCCACACCGGTGACGCCCCCTGGACCGTTATCAAGTCCAACGACAAGAAGCGAGCACGTCTGGAAGCAATGCGTTATGTGCTCTCCCAGTTCGACTACCCCTCCAAGGATGAGGGTGTCGTGGGTGAACTCGATTCGCTGATTGTCCGCTCCGCATCACACGTCTTCGAGGACGAGTCCGGTGACTCCCCCGACGGATTCCCCGTCGTCAAGTAAGCGTTGATAGATAGGGGAGAGCAACAACTCAACCCTACGGCGATAGAACAGCTAAACAGCTTGCATTATGAAGGTGCCTGTCTCTCTTTTCCCAACCGCGGGAACGGAGAGCAGGCACCTTTGTGCGTCTGCAGAAACATTAGCTATGAAGCAGATATGTAGCCGCTGAAAATCACTTTCTGATTATGAAGAATTTACGGTGTATGCACCTAAGCAGAGTTATGCGCATCGTAAAATAAAAGGGTGACTGAACGACTTTTTGGAACCGACGGCGTACGCGGTCTGGCAAACGATGTAATTACTCCCGCCCTGGCTATGGAGCTCGCGCAGGCGGCTTCTATTGTTCTGGGCTTTGACACGGTAGAAGAGGGTGTACGCCCCCGTGCCGTGATCGCAAATGACTCCCGATCCTCTGCAGACTTTATTGTCTCTGCGATGAAGGCTGGCTTCGCTAGCGCAGGTGTTGACGTGCTGGATGCCGGTATTGTCCCCACCCCCGCAGCAGCTTACCTGGTGGCACACACCGGTGCTGACTTCGGCGTGATGATTTCTGCATCGCACAACCCCGCAGCGGACAACGGTATTAAGTTCCTGGCCCGCGGCGGCCAGAAGCTGGAAGACTCGGTTGAAGACGCTATTGAGCGTGTTTACCGCGATAAGTCCTTCCGCTACCCGACTGGTGGTGCTGTGGGTACCGTCAAGCCCCTGGAGAACGGTACCGAGGCTTACGTGGAGCACCTGGTCTCCACCCTGCCCGAAGGCACGCCCCTCGCAGGTATGAAGATTGTTCTGGACTGCGCAAACGGTGCAGCCTACACGGCATCCCCGAAAACCTTCGAAGCACTGGGTGCA
Organism: Rothia sp. 27098_8_161; assembly: GCF_041432905.1. Classification (NCBI taxonomy): domain Bacteria; kingdom Bacillati; phylum Actinomycetota; class Actinomycetes; order Micrococcales; family Micrococcaceae; genus Rothia; species Rothia sp. 27098_8_161. The sequence goes on from NZ_JAPWAL010000027.1 coordinate 6,885, forward strand.
GAGGTTATCGCACTGGCTGTAGAGCCTAATGGCACCAACATCAACGATGGCGTGGGTTCCACTCACCCCGAGAAGTTGCAGGCAGCTGTCGTTGAGCACAGTGCGGACCTCGGTATTGCCCACGACGGTGACTCTGACCGTTGCCAGGCAGTTGACGAAAAGGGCAACCTGGTAGACGGCGACCAGATTATGGCTATTCTGGCTGTTGCAGCTAAGCGCGAAGGTAAGCTCGTAAAGGACACCCTCGTCGCAACTGTGATGAGCAGCCTTGGTCTGGAACTGTACCTGCGCGAGCACGGCATTACCCTCGGCCGTACCGCTGTGGGCGATCGCTACGTCCTCGAGTCTATGCGCGAGCACGGCTACAACCTCGGCGGCGAGCAGTCCGGCCACGTCATTATGAGCGACTACGCAACCACCGGTGACGGCGTTCTGACCGGCATCCAGCTGGCTGCAGAGGTTGCCCGAAGCGGCCAGACCCTCTCCGAGCTGGCAACCCGCATGCAGCCCACCCCGCAGCGTCTGATCAATGTTAAGGGCGTTGACCGTCTGGCGGTCAAGACCAACGAGGCACTTGCTACCGCTGTGAGCAAGGCTGAAGGCATACTGGGTGACAGCGGCCGCGTGCTGCTGCGTGCATCCGGCACTGAGCATCTCGTTCGCGTCATGGTTGAAGCTGCAACCCAGGAGCAGGCTGATGAGGTTGCTCAGCAACTGGCAGACGTGGTGGCTAAGGAACTGGCACTCTAAACGTATTCTTCCCTAGCGGAGGATTGAGAAAGGGTTGGGAAGGTAACACTTTCCCAGCCCTTCTGCATTATCTTGAGTGGGTGCAGGGGGAAGAGGGTACGGAAAACCCCCGCATCCACAGGGGATACGGGGGTTTGAAACTTAGTGGTAGAGAGCAGAGCAAATTACTTCTTTGCCAGAGCGTCGCGGATCTCCTTCAGAAGGTCGAGCTCGGTCTCTTCCTTTTCAACAGCCTCGTCTTCAGCTTTCTGCTTAGCCAGTGCGATTTCAGTCAGCTTCTGAACCGGGATAACAACTGCGAAGTATACAGCAGCTGCAATCAGAACGAAGTTGACAACAGCGGTCAGGAACACACCAATCTTGACCTGGCCGAAGACCAGGAAGTCGTCGAAGTTGGGGGAGCCAATCAGCATGGAGATAGCCGGCATCAGGACGGCCTGGACAAGCGAGGTCACCACAGCGGTGAAGGCCGTACCCATAATCAGACCAACTGCGAGGTCGATGACGTTACCGCGGATCAGAAAATCTTTAAAACCCTTAAGCATGAGATATAGAATAGCGCCTTTTAGATGTTCAAAATGCCATATTCTGAGAAAATTTTCGCTGTAAAATATGTGTTTTTCTTCACAAGACTTCTAATGCGCCCAGTACTTCAGGTTTAGGTCACATGAAGCTGAGTGAAAATCTCTAAAACCTGCGAAAAACCGCGGATTTACAGGACTTATACGCGAAAAAATATATATCTACTGTGCCTATTTAATTCCGACACGGCAGCTAGAAATACGACACGCATCACCACCCAGCGCACCGGGTAAAGCCGAAAGATTAGCTCAGAGCCTAGTTCGCACTTGCATAATCGGGTGCCGCACCCGTACCGATAAACTCCTCAAAAGTCTTCGCGCCCGAAGACACATACTCCTGAGCAATCTGCACACCCACATAGCGATAATGCCACGGCTCAAAATGATAACCGGTTACCGACTGCCGACCATTAGGGAAGCGCAAAATATATCCGTAACGCGGAGCGTTCTTCGCCAACCACTGACCAGCCAGCGTATCGCGGTAACACTCCTCCAAGCGGCAACCCTCAGGAGAGGCAAAATCAATCGCCAAGCCAGTCTGATGCTCCGAATAGCCGGGACGAGCCGACAACTGGTCCGCCACTTGCTGACCGTTCACCGAAACCCAATACTGATAGGTCTGCTGCTGCACCGCATACGAACGATACGCGCTAGAAACAAGCAGAGTCACGCCATCAGCAACAGCCGCATCAATCATCGTATCTGCCGCCTTAGCCGCCTCAGCGCGCAATTGATGACTATAGAACTCCACCAGGTCACTCGGCTCCCAATCCTGCTGCGCAAAGGGGCGCATTTTATTCACGAGGCAACGCAATGAGTACGGCTGAGACTCAACACTCGGCTGTGCAAGCGCCAATGGGGAAGAAGATGCGCTCGCAGAAGCCGAAGCACTGGTAGCAGAAACAACAGGAGAGGGTGCGGCAGAAGAGGCCGCCGAAGCCGTCGCAGACTCAGCGGCAGAAGCACTCGCTGCAGAAGATGAAGAAGACGCTCCCTGACCCTGCGAACCACAAGCCGCCAATAAGGCGGTACCGCCAACACCCAAAGCGGCACCCAAGAGAGTACGGCGGTTCACCGCAGAACTATCAAAAGACTCCTGGGCGGTAGACGTACGGTGCAGGGACTTCACAATAACTCCTCATCATGGCGTAGATGCATACAAAAGCGCCGGATGCCTAAACCCGCCCCGGGAGGGAGTGGAACCTCCGGTGCCTTCTACTAGAATGCACCACAAACGCGCTACACGGGCAATTAAAGCCGCACACGAACAATAAAAACCTAAAGAACCTCTAGTTCTTACGCAGAAGAACCTGCTCCACGGTATGCTCGGCGCCCTTCTGTAGAATCAAATGCGCACGAGCACGAGTAGGCAAAATATTCTGCAACAGATTCGGCTCATTCACGCTCTTCCAAATGCCGGTCGCTATCTCAACTGCCTGCTCATCGCTCAACTCCGCATAACGCTTGAAATACGACTGAGGATTCGTAAAAGCCGAAGAACGCAGAGTCAAGAAACGACTCACATACCAGCGCTCAATATCCTCAGTGTGGGCATCCACATAAATAGAGAAATCAAAGAAATCGCTCAGCGTCAGATCAGAAGTCTCCGGCCCCTCAGTATGAGAAGGCGCCAAAACATTCAAACCCTCAAGAATCAGCACATCCGGTGCCGTGACCTCAATATGCTCATCCGGCATGATGTCGTAATACAGGTGCGAATACTTCGGCGCAACCACACGCTCAGCACCGGACTTCACCTGCGACACAAAATTCAACAGAGCACGGCGATTATAAGACTCCGGGAAACCCTTACGGTGCATAATGCCGCGACGCTGAAGCTCCGCGTTCGGGTACAAGAAACCATCCGTCGTCACCAGCTGAACATTAGGAGTAGACGGCCAACGACTCAAAAGAGCCTGCAAAATACGCGCCGTGGTCGACTTACCCACCGCAACAGAACCCGCCACACCAATAATGAACGGGACACGCCGCTGAGACACATGCAGAAAATCATTTGTCATATGGTTCAGGGAAGAAGCAGCAGTCACATACAGATTCAAAAGACGAGAAACCGGCAGATAAATACGCTGCACCTCTTCAAGGTCGACAGTTTCACCCAGACCTCGAAGAGACTCAATTTCCTCAGCGCTGAGGGGAACAGAAATCTCATCGGCTAGGTGCGACCAACGGGAACGGTCAAGATGCATGAAGCGGTCATCGCCAGAAATATACGGTGCGGTGCTCATTTATCTAAGTGTACGAACTTTCAGCCCGCGGGGAAAATACCCGCCCTCACCGTTTGTTTCACGAAATAAATTTATGAGAAGAAAAGGACACAACCGAAAAAGGTAGGAAAAGCCATAGTAAACGTGACGCATAACGGTTTTTCACCGTGCGCATATTCGGATACTTGTGGGATAAACTTATAGCATGTGTGGAATTGTAGGATATGTAGGTCTGGACACTGCTCCGGACGGTAACAAGTTTGACCACAACGCGTACGATGTGGTCCTCGAAGGTCTGCGCCGTCAGGAATACCGCGGCTATGACTCTGCCGGTGTGGCACTCGTATGCCCCGACGGCATCGTATTCCGTAAGAAGGCAGGCAAGCTCCTGAACCTCGAAAATGAGGTCAAGGAAAACCCCCTGCCGGAATCCCAGATTGGTATCGGTCACACCCGTTGGGCAACCCATGGTGGACCCACCGACAACAACGCTCACCCCCACGTCGTCGACAACGGCCGCCTCGCCGTCGTACACAACGGCATTATCGAAAACTTCGCAGAGCTGCGTACCGAACTGCTCGCCGAAGGCGTAGAGTTCGCATCTCAGACCGACACCGAGGTAGCTGCAGCAACCATCGCAAGCATCTACAATAAGCTCGGCACCGGTGACCTCACCGAGGCAGTGCGCGTCGCATCCAACCGCCTCGAAGGTGCATTCACCATCCTGGCAGTGCACGCAGACCACCCGGACCGCGTTGTGGCAACCCGTCGTAACTCCCCGCTGGTCATTGGCCTGGGCGAGAACGAGAACTTCCTCGGTTCGGACGTCTCCGCGTTCATTGACTACACCAAGGAAGCCGTCGAGATGGGTCAGGACCAGATTGTGACCATCACCGGCACCGACTACTCCATCATCGACTTCGAAGGCACCCCCGCAGAGGGCAAGCCCTTCCATATCGAATGGGACGCAGCAGCAGCTGAAAAGGGCGGCTTCAATTCATTCATGGAGAAGGAAATCCACGAGCAGCCCACCGCAGTTGAGCAAACCCTCATGGGCCGCCTCGACGAAAACGGCAACCTCACCCTCGACGAACTGAACATTGACGACTCGGTGCTGCGCACCATCGACAAGATTATCGTAGTCGCATGTGGTACCGCAGCATACGCAGGCCAGGTGGCACGCTATGCCATCGAGCACTGGTGCCGCATCCCCACCGAGGTTGAGCTGGCACACGAGTTCCGGTACCGTGATCCCATCGTGAACGAGAAAACCCTCATCGTGGCACTCTCGCAGTCTGGTGAAACCATGGACACCCTGATGGCAGTGCGCCACGCACGCGAACAGGGCGCAAAGGTTATCTCCATCTGCAACACCCACGGTTCGACCCTGCCCCGCGAATCAGACGCCGCGTTGTACACCCACGCAGGCCCCGAAATCGCAGTGGCATCCACCAAGGCATTCCTGGCACAGATTACCGCAGCATACCTGCTCGGCCTGTACCTAGCACAGCTGCGCGGCAACAAGTACAAGGACGAAATTGCTTCGATCCTCGCCGAGTTGCAGAACATGCCCGCAAAGATCCAGAAGGTCATCGACAACGACACCCAGGTCAAGGAACTGGGCGTCGAAATGAAGGATGCCTCCTCCGTGATCTTCCTCGGCCGCCACGTGGGCTTCCCCGTCGCAATGGAAGGCGCACTCAAGCTCAAGGAAATCACCTATATCCACGCTGAAGGCTTCGCAGCAGGCGAGCTCAAGCACGGCCCCATCGCACTGATCGATGAAGGCCAGCCGGTCATCGTAGTGGTTCCTTCCGCAAACGGTCGCGATTCTCTGCACGGCAAGGTCGTCTCCAACATCCAGGAAGTGCGCGCTCGCGGCGCCTTCACCATCGTCATCGCCGAGGAAGGCGACGAGGCCGTCAAGCCCTACGCGGACCGCCTCATCACCGTCCCAGCATGTCCCTCGCTGTTGCAGCCCCTGCTGGCAACGGTGCCCCTGCAGATTTTCGCATGCGCACTGGCAGAAGCTAAGGGCCTGGACGTTGACCAGCCGCGTAACCTCGCAAAGTCCGTGACCGTGGAGTAATCTTCGGAAATCGCCTCAGCGATAACGAAAGGGCGGTGGTTGAGTTCTTAAAAAACTTAACCACCGCCCTTGTCGTTTAATCTGGTGGTTATTCGTGGATGACCCAACAAAAATAGACGCTGTGAAACAGGTATCAATCATGCGTCATATTTGACGCCATCCCACCTAAAAGAAACGAATCTCGCTAGACTTAAAACAAGAGAAACCGCAAACAGGACGCGGTCACCACCCCTAACGTAAAAGGTGCAGCTCATGATTATGGGAATCGGCGTAGATACCGTCAACATTGAACGATTCGAACGAATTGTCACCGAAACACCCGCCTTCGTCCGCCGCATCTTCACCCCCAACGAACGCACCCGAAATGTACGCTCCCAAGCCGTACGATTTGCCGCCAAAGAAGCCGTCGCAAAAGTACTCGGAGCACCCGCCGGACTCAACTGGCAAGATTGCGAAGTCGCCACCGCCGAAAGCGGCCAGCCCTACCTTATCGTTCAGGGCACCATCGCCCGCCGTGTCAAAGAACTCGGCATCAACCGCATCCACCTCTCGCTGACCCACGACGAACCTGTTGCCATCGCAATCGCAACCGCCGAATACCTCAGTGACGCAGAACTGGCGCACCTGCAAAAGTTCAACCCCGAAAGCTACCGACTCAGCGTCATCGCCGGTGACGATACTACCGACGAAAACTAACGCAGAGTCACATCAACA
>NZ_JAPWAL010000028.1:0-12702 GCF_041432905.1 Rothia sp. 27098_8_161
CTGAAGGCGTTCCGTTCCGGCAAGGTCGATATTCTGGTCGCGACCGACGTGGCGGCTCGCGGTATTGACGTTGAAGATGTGACCCACGTGATTAACCACCGCGTGCCCGAGGATGAGAAGACTTACCTGCACCGTACCGGCCGTACCGGCCGTGCGGGCAATGAGGGTACCGCCGTGACCCTGGTGGACTGGGATGACCTGCCGCGCTGGAAGGTCATTAACGACGCCCTGGAGCTGGGCGTTCCTGAGCCTGTAGAAACCTACTCTTCCTCTGAGCACCTGTTCTACGACCTGAACATTCCGGCTGGCACCAAGGGCCGTCTGCCGCGCGAGGAGCGTGTGGCTGAGGGGATGGGCGAGGAGTTCTTTGAGAGCGCCCGTGATTCTCGTGATGGCCGCCCGGCTCGTTCTCGCGGAGGTCGTGATGGTGGCCGTTCTGGCGGTCGTGACGGTGAGGGCCGTGGCAAGCGCCGTAGCCGTTCCGAAGGCCGCAAGCGCACTGAGCGTACCGAGCATTCTTCTGAGCGTTCTGAGCGTGCGCCTCGTAAGCGTCGCCGTACCCGCCGTGTTGAGGGTCAGCCGCTGGAGGGTGAGGGTCGCCGCACCCGCCACCGCTCTGAAGGCTCGCGTGCTAAAGGTTCTCGTGCTGGGGACTCCGGTCCTGAGAGTTCTCGCAGTAAGGGCCGTGGCGCTGACCGTGCTGGTTCTGAAGGCTAGGGCCGGGGTTGGGTATTTCAGCATCCCCGGCACCTGCCGCGCCCTCCTCTACCGCTAAGACGCACCCCGCGGATTCGGCTGTTTTCGATCCGCAGGGCCCGTCGCTGCTAGTGCAGGCAGATAACCTAGGGTATCTGCGTGACCTGCCCGATGGTGCGTTCACCGTGATTTACATTGACCCGCCGTTCAATACGGGTAAGAAGCAAACGCGCCGCACTTTGAGCGCGGAGGCTTCTGAGAAGGGTGACCGCACCGGCTTTAAGGGCAAGAGCTATTCGAGCACCCTGCAGACTCTGGCGAGCTATAACGACTCGTTCGAGGATTATTGGGCATTCCTAGCACCGCGTATTGAGCAGGCGCATCGTCTGCTTGCGCAGGACGGCACCTTGTACCTGCACCTGGATTGGCGTGAGGTTCATTATGTGAAGATTATGTGCGACATGATTTTTGGTCGGGAGAACTTCATTAATGAGCTGATTTGGGCTTATGACTACGGTGCGAAGTCTACGCGCCGCTGGCCGACGAAGCACGACAATATTTTGGTGTACGCGAAGGATTACCGCAGCTATTACTTCAATACTGCGGAGGTTGATCGTGAACCGTATATGGCTCCCGGTTTGGTGACTGAGGAGAAGGCTTCTCGCGGTAAGCTCCCTACGGATGTGTGGTGGCATACTATTGTGTCGCCGACGGGTAAGGAGAAGACGGGGTATCCCACGCAGAAGCCTACAGGTTTGTTACGTCGTATGATTGCGGCGAGTTCCCGTCCGGGTGATTGGGTGTTGGATTTCTTCGCTGGTTCTGGTTCTACAGGTGCGGCGGCGGCTCAGTTGGGCCGTAAGTTCGTGTGTGTGGATCAGAATCCGCCGGCTATTGAGGTGATGGCTAAGCGCCTGGGTGTCGATCCGGTGTCGTTCGCTGAGTATCGCGGTGTGCCGCGTGGGGCGAGTGTGTTGTTCACGCCGAAGCGTACGGTGGGTGTTCGTGGCGGTACGAGTCGTGATGCGTTGACGGCGGCGAGCCGTCATGCGCTAAAGGCTGTGTTGGATACGCTCACCGAGACTACGCAGCCGGTTGAGGGTGCGTCGTGCCGATTTGTGCGTCACCGGTCGATGGATGCGGTGGATAAGAAGATGCGTATTGATGGTCGTGATGAGTTGCGTCGTCAGCGTCAGCATCAGGCGCGGGCTAAGGCTCGTGCGGCCCGGGCTCAGCGGGATGCGGTTGCTGCGGGTGCGGTGTTGCAACATCATGCCTCGCGTGAGAGCGTCTAGGCTGTCTTTTCTGCGTATTCGTGAGAGCACGTGTTAAGAGTGTGGGGCGGGTTCCTTGATTAGGAACCCGCCCCACACTCTTTCCCCTAGCTACTGGTCTTACTACCGGGCTGCCAGCAGCTCGCGGATACGCGCCACCGTCGCCGCATCCGTCGTATTCTCACCCAGCAGGTTCGGCTTGCCCGCACCGTGGTAATCACTCGAACCTGTCACCAGTACCTCACGGCCCGCCGCGCGCTGACCCTCAATGAACTCCAGCAGACGCGCACGGTCCTGAACCGAATTCTCACGGTGATACACCTCCACACCCGCCAGGCCAGCCTCCACCATCAAACCCAGGTACTCCAGGCTCAACGCGGGCCCACGCATCGTACTCATCGGGTGCGCAATCACCGGCACACCCCCAGCCTCACCCACCAGACGCACCGCCTCTAAAGGATCCAGCGCGCCCTGCGGCACATAGTAGGGGCTACCCGTGTACAGTAGCTTCGCAAAAGCCTCAGAACGATCAGCAACCACACCAGCAGCCACCAGCGCATCAGCAATATGAGGGCGGCCCACCGCTGTGTTCCCCGCCCCCACCTGCGCCAACACGTCATCCCATGTCAGCCGGTAGTCAGCGGCAAGACGGTCCACAATAGCCTGTGCACGGCCCGCACGGCTAGCGCGAATCGCCTCCACACGGCACGCCAACTCCGAACCCACCGGGTCAAAACCATAAGCGAGCAGGTGAATAGTCTTCGTGCGTGCGCGGCCCTCACCGTCGGTGTACCGGTAGCGGCAAGAGAACTCGGCACCCGGCAGAAAATCCAGACCGTACTCATCCGCCAGCTGAGCCGCCTGCGCCCATCCAGCCGTCGTATCGTGATCAGTCAGCGCAAAACCCGCCAACCCAGCGCGAGCAATCAGCGGCACCAGCTCGGCCAGGCTCTGCGTACCGTCAGAAATAGCGGAGTGAATATGCAGATCATAGCGCCCGGTAAGGTTCCGGTTTTCAGGCGCGCCCGATTCAGCGGGCTGCGGTGCCTGCTGCGCATTATTTTGCGATGCACTATTTCGATGTTCTGTCTGCGTCATTTTCTCTCCTTCCCCGCCCCTGCTAGTTCCTCGCCACCTCAGCGGGGTTTTAAGGCATGTCATCTACTCTTCTGATTCAACCCTACCAATATCGGCGGCGCAATATCGGGTACCCGGTCGCAGGTCAAAGATATATTCTGCCCCACCGGCCCTCTCTTATAGTCAAAAGCGCTAAAACATCTGCCCACTTGTGGTGAAGGCGATATGATTAACCCATGACTGAGAACAATGAGAAGAGCACCGAAGCTCAGAAGAACGACCACCGCAGCACCCCTAAGGCATCTGCATTCACCGAATTCATTGCCGCAAACTGGGCACCTGCCGAAGATGACGGCTACACTCGCGAGCCCGTAGCAGACTACGCGGCTGAGCGCCGTGCCAAGATCTCCAAGGCATTCCCCGGCGAGCGCCTCGTCCTGCCCGCGGGCCCGCTGAAGGTCCGCTCCAACGACTGCGACTACCGCTTCCGTCCCCACTCGGCGTTTGCGCACCAGACCGGTCTGGGCATCGACCACGAACCCGACGCTGTGCTGATCTTCGAGCCCGTCGAAGAGGGTACCGGTGACAACGGCTCCAACCACGAAGTCACCCTGTACTTCCGTCCGCTGGCTGGCCGCGACACCACCGAGTTCTACGCAGACGCCCGCTATGGCGAGTTCTGGGTTGGTCCCCGCCCCACCCTGAAGGAGTTCTCCGAACGCTTCGGCATCCGCACCCGAGACCTATCCGAGCTTGAGGTAGCTATCACTAAGAACGCCGGTAACCAGGGCCTGGGTGGTGTGAACATCCGCCTGGTCCGCAATGTTGACCCGGCTGTTGACGCACTGGTTGACACCTCCCGCTACAACACCGGCGTGGAGCTGGAGCAGGCTGACAAGCTGGACTCCGAACTGGCCGTGGCTCTCTCCGAGGCTCGCCTGATCAAGGACGCTATCGAGATTGAGAACCTGCAGCGTTCCGTTGATCTGACCGTCAAGGGCTTCGAAGAGGTCATTCGCTCCCTGCCGAAGGCTAAGGAACATCACCGTGGCGAACGCGTCGTTGAGACCGCGTTCTTCTCCGTGGCACGTACCGACGGTAACGACTTGGGCTACGACACCATCGCAGCGTGCGGTAACAACGCAACTATCCTGCACTGGATCCGCAACAACGGCACCGTCGACGACGGCAAGCTACTGTTGCTGGACGCAGGCGTTGAGGACGACACCCTGTACACCGCAGACGTGACCCGCACCTTCCCCGTGAACGGTAAGTTCACCGAGGTTCAGGCGAAGGTCTACAACGCTGTGCTGGAGGCTGCTGACGCCGCATTCGCTGTCGCTAAGCCGGGTGTCAAGTTCTACGAAATCCACGAGGCTGCCATGAACGTTCTTGCACACCGTCTGGAAGAATGGGGCCTGTTGCCTGTTTCCGCTGATGTTTCGCTCACCGTTGAGGGCGGTCAGCACCGCCGCTGGATGCCGCACGGCACCAGCCACCATCTAGGCTTGGACGTGCACGACTGTGCGCAGGCAAAGGCTGAACTGTACATGTGGGCTGAGCTGGAGCCGGGCATGGTCTTCACCATTGAGCCTGCACTGTACTTCAAGGACGAGGATCTGTCCGTTCCCGAAGAATACCGCGGTATCGGTATCCGCCTTGAGGACGACGTGCTCTGCACCGAGGACGGCAACGTGAATCTCTCCGCTGCACTGCCGCGCACCGTTGAAGGCATTGAGGAGTGGATGGCGAAGCTGGCGAAGTAACGCCTACCCCCAGATGCGTTAGTAACGGCTCATAGGGAAAGCCCCTTACCAACTCGTTCGGTGAGGGGCTTTCGCGTGTCTTCTATGGTTGTTTCCCACCGTGATGGGCGGCTACTGCCGTTGCGGGTTCGGTTATTCGTAGTCCTTCGAAGAATTATCGTGCGAGGACTTATCGTGCAGGCCCTGCGGGCGCGGGGTCGGACGCTGCGGCTTGGGCTGAATCAGCTTCGCGTACTCTTCCGGGTCGTCCACTCGCAGACCGTACCGCTGAGCCGGACGCTTCTGCGTATCTGGCTTCTGACCGGTCGTCTGGTCAGTACTTGCCTGTTCCTGTTCGGCGGACTGTGTGGACTGTACGGGGGCAACCGGTGCGGGCATATTCTGCGCCGCGCTCTGAGCCACCGCGTTCTGCGCGGTCGCATCACGCACGGGCAGGTTCTGGTTCGGTGCCGGCTGGCTACCCGCCTGCGCACGGTACGAGGGCGCCTTCGGGGCGCCGGTCGGAACCGGTGCACCATTCATCGAAACGGTGCTCTGTGCCGCACGAGCCTGCGAAGCTTCCGGAGCTGTAGCCGCACGCGCAGCCGCAACCACCGCCGAGAAGCGAGGATGCGCACCCAGCACGCGGCGCGCATCCTGAGCGTACTCCGGCAGAGCGTACATCACGGTGCGCGAGGGAATCGCCTCAGTACGCATCGGGTAACGAGCCCCGCGGCCGCGGCGCAAATCAAACATACGCCACAGGACAAAAATGGCCACAGAGATAGGCACCGTAGACATTGCCGCAGAGATAAAAGAGGTGCCGTTCAAAGACACAAATGCCGAATACAACAGGCCAATCACCACACCCTGAATCGCTGAAGAAATCAGGGCACGACCATAACCGGGCTGTACCGGGTACTCCACCTGGCGGATACCGTCATTGACCAGGTACAGCGCCGTGACCGGATAATCCTGCTCGCTGAGCACATCAAAAGCGGCGAGCGCATCATCGTGACGAACGAAGGAGGCAATCGCCTCACCGGCGGGCAGAGGCTTGCCCTGAGCCTGCGACAGGCGCGACGCCAGATATGAAGAAGGCGGGGTCGAGGGAATATTCGGCAGGTGAGAAGTCATGACTCCTATTCTACCGCCCACCCCAACCCTGGGCCCGGTGGGCAGTCAGCTCCTCTACAGGCGTAGCAAACACCTCTTCAATTAGGCTTCTCAAAGTGCGAATCCCCACGGCAGAGCGTACCCTAGAGAGGTGAGCAATTCGAAGTTCAGCACCCCCAGCAAGATTTACATTGCCCGCCTTCTGGGCCTCGACGTTTTTGACCCCTTCGGTGACCGCCTCGGACGTCTCCGAGATGTTGTCGTGCTCAAACGCGGCCTGGGCGCATCCATTGCGGGCGCCCGCCCCGCCAAGGGCAGCGAACCCATTGTTGTCGGCATCATTATTGAGGTGCTCGGCAAGAAACGCGTGTTCATGCCCATGACCCGTGTGCGAAGTATCGACGCTTCACAGATCATTTCAACCGGCCTGGTGAACCTGCGCCGCTTTGAACAACGCAACTCTGAGACTCTCATCGTTGGTGAGCTTTTTGACCGCCGTGTGCGCCTGCTCGACGGCAGCGGCGACGCCGTCATTGAGGACGTCGCCATTGAGCAGCGCCGCAACGGCGACTGGGGCGTGACCGAGCTGTTCGTTTCCCGCGTCAGTTCCTCCTCCAACACGTGGCGCCGCCGCTCTAAGGAGACCCTCATCGTCGACTGGGACGAAGCGGTGCTCTCCACCGATGTGGAACCGCAGGCAGCAACCGCGTTCGTGGCGAACCATGAGAACTCCAAGCCCGCCGACCTTGCGGACGCTATCCACGAGATGAGCGATAAGCGCATGGTCGAAATCGCCGCCGAACTGCAGGATGAGCGCCTCGCGGACGTTCTGCAGGAGTTGCCCGCCGAGGACCAGGTGCAAATCCTCTCGCACCTGGACGACGAGCGTGCCGCGCAGGTCCTCGAAGAAATGGAACCGGACGACGCCGCCGACCTGCTCATCGAGCTGGACGACGCCCAGCGTGAAAAGCTGCTCGAACTCATGGAACCCGACGAAGCAGACGATGTGCGTCGACTGCTCGAATACGACGAAGGTACCGCCGGTTCGCTCATGAACCCGGTACCGATTATCCTCTCCCCCGAGGCGACCGTCGCAGAGGCGCTCGCGCACATCCGCGCCGAGGAAATCCCTCCGGCGATGGCGGCTGCTGTGATGGTGACCCGCCCGCCTCTGGAAACGCCGACCGGCAAATACCTGGGCCTGGTGCACATGCAGAAGCTGCTGCGTGTGCCGCCGAGCGAGCCGATTGGTCACATCCTTGATACCGGCACTGAGCCCGTCTCTGACCAGGCCAGCTTGGAAGAGCTGGCACGCGTGCTGGCAACCTACGACCTGACCATCGTTCCCATTGTGAACGAATCGCACCGCCTGGTAGGCGCAGTGACCATCGACGACGTGCTCGATGCGCTTCTGCCCGAAGACTGGCGCACTTACGATGATGGAACTCCCGTACGAAAGGTAGGACGACGCTTTGCCTGATTCGAACCGCCGTGACGCAAACCGTACCGAAGAGAACCCCCGCATCGATAAGGCTCGCATTCTCAAAGACCGCTTGGAGAAGAAGTACGCTGAACGCAACCGCGAGCGCGGCGACTCCCGCCCGCAGCGTAACGACTCGCAGCTGAGCACCCCCGGTACCCGTAAGCCGAAGCTGTTCTCGAGCCCCAACCCGGATGCTTTCGGCCGCATGACCGAGGGCTTTGCACGCTACATGGGTACCCCGCAGTTCCTGATGTGGATGACCGTTTTCTGTGGCGTGTGGCTTGCCTGGAACTCCCTGGCGCCGGAGGAGATGCAGTTCGACCCGCGTAGTCTGAACTTCACCCTGCTGACCCTGATGCTGTCCCTGCAGGCTTCTTACGCTGCTCCCCTGCTGCTGTTGGCGCAGAACCGTCAGGATGACCGCGACCGTGTGGTGGCATCTGAGGACCGTAAGCGCGACCAGCAGAACCTGGAGGAGACCCTGTACCTGACCCGCGAGATTGCTTCGCTGCGTATTGCTCTGCGTGAGGTTGCGACCCGTGACTTCGTCCGTAGCGAGCTGCGTGACATTCTTGAGGAACTGCAGAACATTGCGCAGGAGCAGGAGCGTCACGCCGAGCAGCTGCAGGACATCAGTGAAGACATTGAGGACTTGGAGGAGGCTATCGACGATATCGATATCTCCGAGGGCGAGGAAAAGGACGCTGAGGGCACCGAGAACGGCACCGAGCAGCCCTCTGACAAGTCTGAACGCTCTGCGAAGGACTCCGCACAGGATCATTCCCACCGCGGCGATCTGAGCCAGCCTCAGAGCCGCGAAGCTCAGCAGGCACAGCAGCAGGCAGAGCGCACCCGTGAAGGAGGCGCCCATGACCGCTAATTCACCCCTGCAGGATGCGCTCTACGCGGCGCTCGCCCGTGTCGAGGATCCCGAACTGCGCCGCTCCATTACGGAGCTGGGTATGGTTGACACTGCGCTCGTGCATCCTGAGCTGGATGAGCTGGGTGCGCCGATTCCCGGTCGCCACTGGGCTGAGGTCACGGTGCTACTCACCATTGAGGGTTGCCCGCTGAAGAACACCATCGAACAGCAAGTTCGTGACGCCGCCGCCACCGTTGAGGGTGTTGAGCGTGTGCAGTTGGTGGTGGGTGCGATGAACCCGCAGCAGCGTTCCGCCTTGCGTTCGATGCTCAAGCCGGAGCGTTCCAACCCGTTTACCGCACCCGGTTCGCTAACCCGCGTGTTCGGTGTGGTGTCTGGTAAGGGTGGCGTGGGTAAGTCCTCTATGACCGCAAATCTTGCCGCCGCGTTCGCTTCACGCGGGCTTGCGGTGGGCATTATTGACGCGGATGTGCACGGCTTCTCCATCCCGGGTCTGCTGGGTATTACTGACGCCCCGACCCGCCTGGATGATCTGATTCTTCCGCCGACCGTGGATGTTCCCGCCCCCACCCAGCGTTGGGGTGAGCAGAAGGTCAGCGGCGGCTTTATTCGTGTGATTTCTATCGGTATGTTCCTCAAGGGCAACGAGCCGGTAGCGTGGCGCGGCCCCATGCTACACCGTGCCCTGGAGCAGTTCATCATGGACGTGCACTTCGGTGCCCTGGATGTGCTGCTGCTTGATTTACCGCCCGGTACCGGCGATATTGCCATCTCCATGGCTCAGCTACTGCCCAATGCGGAGCTGGTGCTTATTTCCACCCCGCAGCACGCCGCGGTGGATGTGGCGGAGCGTGCCGGCACCCTGAGCCTGCAGACCGGTCAGAAGGTCGTGGGCGTGGTCGAGAACATGGCTGCCATGACCCTACCGGACGGTACCGTACTCGACATGTTCGGTTCTGGCGGCGGTCAGGTGCTCGCTGAGCGTCTTTCGGAGGCGCTCTCCTACCCGGTACCACTGCTCGGTTCGGTCCCGCTGGACGTAAACCTGCGTACCGGCGGCGACGAGGGTACCCCCGTGGTCTGGAGCCACCCGGATTCGTCCGCTGCCGAAGAGATTCAGTCCATTGCCTCGCAGCTACTGCACTCGGGCGAGTCGAGGGCGGGTCAGAGCCTGCCGCTCTTCGTCTAAAGCTGCAGCAGTCTAGAACCAAGCTTCTAGAAGCTGCGGCCAAACAGCAGATATACAAAGAACCCCGCACCATCACAGTGCGGGGTTCTTTCATGTCAAAATCTTAGGTTGCGTCCACATCGAAGGGGGCGTATGCGCCTCGCGGAAGAGCACGGCTCTCCGACTTTTCCTTCTCCTTCAGCAGCGCCTCTTCACGTTCCTTCGCCTCACGCTCACGCTCGGCGTCATCCTCAGCGAACGCCTGCTTCACAATCACGCGCGGGTCGTACTGGCGGGGGTCGTACTGGCGCCAGTTAATATCTTCCAAACCTGTCTCGCCCAGGGCTTCCTTGAAGTCGTCCTTCGCGTCGAACGCCATACGGCGCACCATCTTGACGAATTCACGGATCTGTCGGGCGTATTCAGGCATGCGTTCGGGACCGATCACAAAGAACGTGATAACGGCCAAAATAATAAACTCGGTGCCACTAATACCAAACACGGAATATAGATTATCAGTTCCGAGCCAGCACCGCCGAACCCGCGGCGCTTTCTGGACGTGTCTTTAAAATCTGGACAGGCAAAAGGCGTATGCTACAGCACCGCAAAGGGGCATTGCGCCCACGGCTAAGAACACAGGAGACTGCCGGCTACACACCGGCGGTCTCCTGACACAATATTCGGTTTACGGCGGGTAGTCTCCACCGCCAGGGAGCTGTTTCCAATGCCACAGCCAGCCAACCCAGCCCCACTGCGCGCACGCACCTGCCACCAGCAACGCCCAACGATACGCCCGCGAACGGCTCACCGCCGCCACCACAATCACCAGCGGGAATAACGGCAACAACAGACGGAACGTCGAAGACTGCGGATTCAAAAACAGAATCAAATACGCAAAATAGCTCAGACACCACAGGTTCAACGGAGCCGCCAAAACCCTACGTGCCAACGGGCTCAAGCACAGAGCGATAAAGCCCAGAATCAGCAGAGTCAGCAGTACCGGAGCTGCATACCCAAAGTACAGGTAACCCTGCGAAAGCCACGGCTGAATCAGCGCCAGATGGGTGCCGCGCCACGCCGTCTCCGTGGCGGTGTATGCATCCACACGGCCCGTAACCCACCATGCAATCGCAGGCCACACCAGCGCACACGCACACACCACCAGGGCGCTCACCAGCTGCCCCAGATGACGTACAAACGCCGTGCCCATACTCGACTGGCGGCTTGAACGAACCCAGCACGTAAACCACCACAGACCGGCAGTCGCGCCTAGGGGCACACCCACCGGGCGGGACAGGCACGCCAACGCCGCCACAGGAACCAGCAGACCGTAGCGTCCCTGAACCAGGCACAGCAGGGCGCCGGCAAGGAACACCAGATTCAGCGACTCCGCATAGGGCACCTGAAGCACCGGCGCAACCGGCAAGAATGACACCAACGCAACAGCCCACTTAGACAGCACAGAAGGCAACTCCTCACTCTTGAAACCGGTCGCCTTCAACGACGCCTCAAAGAGCAGGTAAATCACCCACGCGGCTGCGAAACCGGCAAGCAGAGCAACAGTCGCCGCCACCGGGTAGTACCCGATGCCTGTCGCATGGCTAATAGCACCGGAAAGCTGCGGGAAAATCGGATAAAAAGCCCACTGATTCTGCTGAACCACACCCGCTGCATTCACCGGCAACTCACTCGGGTAGCCCTGTACCGCAATCTGCTCATACCAGCCGGCATCCCAGATACTAATGAACGACAAATAATCCAGGTGCTCACCCCACGGACCTCGTAGCTGCTGCTGACCGACCACGGCAAACACAATGAAGCCCCACACTCGGGACAGACCATAAATCAGTAGCACCGACAGCCACGCGGGCAGGGCACACAGACGCTCCCACACACGGTGCAGGCGCTCACCGGCAGCGGCGTACGCCCAGGTCAGTAGCTGGTCAAAGGACTCACCCTGCTCCGAGGAGGTGCGGGGTGCCGAGTCAGCGGCAGAGTTAGCGCGGGCAAGCGGAACAGGGCTAGGGTGCTGAGAAGGAACACTCACAGACGCTAATTCCCCTCAGCCGGAGTAGCCACCCGACCGGAGGAAGCCGCCCGGACGTTCTTTCGCTTCTCCACAAGGTTATGCGCGCTCAAGGTGCTCTCCGCATCATCAGCCCGCGGAACCGCGACGCGACACACGGGTTTCTGCTCAACAGCAGGCTCAGCAGCACCCTCAGCGGATTCTGCGGCTGCTTCGGCAGAAGCATCACCGGATACCGACTCACTCGCAGACGCCTTTTCGTCCTCGGGATCGCCGAAGAAACGAACCGCGGTAGTCAAATCCTCCAGACGGTCGAAAGTTCCCAAACCGTCACGGCCCACACCACTAAAGAATGCGGCACCGGGCACGGCACGCTCACCGGTGAGCGCCACAACGGAGAGCGCCGCGATGCCCGCAATCAGCAGGGCAAGCAGAATCAGCAGAAAGTTCATCTCAATCTCATATCATGCAGGACCATCAATCCCTGACGGTCACCTAAATTCAAATAGTAGCGTCAGCACCGGCAGAATCAGCGCCGCGACTAGTCCTGTTATGTCTAATCCTCGTCACGGTCGCTGAGTAGCCAGGCACGCAAATCCGCGTGGCACCGGGTCAGCTGACTAAAGCTCACATGCTCATTATCGGTATGAGCCAGCAGAGCATCACCGGGGCCGAAGTTTACGGCGGGAATACCGATCTCACTCAGGCGCGCCACGTCCGTCCAACCATACTTCGGCTGCGGCTCCTGCCCCACCGCCTCAATCAGGGAAGCTGCCAGCGGGGTGTCCAGGCCGGGGCGAGCTGCCGGGGAAAGATCCACAAAATCCAGCTCGTAACCGGCGAAGACCTCACGCACATGGGCGACCGCCTCGTCCAGGTTCTTATCGGGTGCGAACCTGTAGTTCACGTGCATTGCCGCTGCATCAGGAATCACATTACCGGCAACACCGCCAGAAATCTGCACCGCGTTCAGGCCCTCACGATAATCCAGGCCCTCCACGGCAATAGTTTTCGGATCATAGGAGGCGAGCGCCGCCAATGCCGGTGCCAGGGCGTGAATCGCGTTCTCGCCGTGCCAAGCGCGTCCCGAGTGGGCGGCAAGGCCGCGGGTGCGCACGAAGAAACGCATGGTGCCGTTACAGCCGCCCTCAATGGTGCCGTTGGTCGGTTCAAGCAGCACACCGAAGTCTGCGTCAGTGATGAGTTCGCCGTGGTTGCGGATCAGACGTGCCAG
>NZ_JAPWAL010000029.1:0-11238 GCF_041432905.1 Rothia sp. 27098_8_161
CCCGCCAGAACATCGGGTACGCCGGAAGCACCGGCGCTCAACGCAGCGACGGTGGTCAAATCAACGGTGTGGTGCGATGCCACAAATGCATAAGTACTCACTAGAGACTAATCATAACCACGCCGGCTAAGCCCCTGTAAAGCTTACAGAACCTAAGTTCCACCATCGTAGGGGTCAAGAGTATCTGCACGGTCGGGGAACTGAGTACGATGAATAGACACAAACTAAGGTTTTCCTCACCACTAAGAAAGCTACCATTAGGTAAGAGTCGCCATGACATAGTGTCGCAAAAACACCCGCATAAACCTGTCACACTAGACACTATGAGCGAAAACCAGCACACAACTCCTGCATCGGAAAAGGGCCCCGCATCGGCTGCCGCACAGGCACCCGCTCTGCCCGCACACCCCACCGACGCCCAGCGACCCCTGCTCACCGACGAACAGCTCGCACACCTACCCGCCAACCACCCCCTGCGCGCAGGCACCACCGCCGACTCGCCCATGCTCCGCGCCCTCACCGGCCGCCCCTCCAGTCACCGACCCGTCTGGTTCATGCGACAGGCAGGCCGGTCCCTGCCCGAATACCGTGAAGTACGCGAAGGCATCCCCATGTTGGACGCATGCCTCACCCCCGACCTCGCCGCAGAAATCACCGTGCAGCCCGTCCGCCGCCACAAGGTCGACGCCGGCATCTTCTTCTCCGACATCGTCATCCCCATGAAGCTTGCGGGTGTCAACGTCGATATCGTGCCCGGCAGGGGCCCCGTACTCGACCAGCCCGTACGCACCCTCGACGAGGTGCGCGCCCTGCCCGAACTCAAAGACAGCGACCTCGACCCCATCCGCGAAGCCGTAGCCGCCACCGTAGAAATGCTCGGCGACACCCCGCTCATTGGCTTCGCCGGAGCCCCCTTCACCGTTGCCGCCTACATGGTCGAAGGCGGCCCCTCCCGCGACCACCTGCACCCGCGCACCATGATGCACGCCGACCCCGCTGCCTGGCATGAACTCGCCGCCTGGGCATCGCGTACCGCAGGCCAGTTCCTGCGCGCCCAGATCGAGGCGGGTGCCTCCGCCGTGCAGCTCTTCGACTCCTGGGCAGGCTCCCTCGGTGAAAATGACTACCGCCGCTACGTGCAGGCACACTCCGCAACCGCCCTCGACATGGTGCGTGAATACGGTGTGCCGCGCATCCACTTCGGCACCGGCACCACCGCACTGCTGCCCGCCATGCACGAAGCCGGTGCAGACGTCATCGGTGTAGACTACCGCCTGCCGCTATCGGCAGCGAACACCCTGCTCAACGGCGCCGTACCTCTGCAGGGCAACATCGATCCGGCACTGCTTGCCGCAGGTAGCGAAAACCTCTACGCACACGTAGACGAAGTGCTCGCCGAAGGCAACGCCGCCCCCTCGCACGTGGTCAACCTTGGCCACGGCGTACCCCCGACTACCGACCCGCAGGTGCTCACCGACCTCGTGGCGTACATCCACGAGAAAACGGCAAGCTAAAGCAGCGGACCCGCGGGGCTAACACATATCAGCGCTGCGAGACACCGCCCCAGCCACCGCACCCGCTGATAACGCCAACGCCACAGGGCAGACCCGCTGACAGACCGAAGGAGAACCACCATGGGCCAGCACACCAACCAGGCACCAAACCGGACCGCACAGGCCAGCTCCTCCACTGCGCCCCAGACCGCACGAACTTTCACCCGTAACGAGAAGGTGCCCACCGCCATCGTTATCGGTGGCGGCCCCTCCGGCCTCATCTCAGCACGCCGCCTCGCCGCAGCCGGCATGCGCGTCACCCTGCTCGAACAACGGCACCACCTCGGCGGCGCTGTCGGAGCCCACGAAGTTGGCGGCCTGCTCCTAGACTCCGGCGCCGAATCCTTCGCAACCCGCAGCCCCATCGTCAGCGACCTCGTTAAAGAACTCGGCCTGGGTGACCAGATTGTCACCCCCAACTCCTACGGTTCCTGGCTATACCTGCCGCAAGGCGCCCGCCGCACCCCCAGCACCGGCATCATGGGTATCCCCGGCAACGTCAACGACAAATCACTGATTCCCGTCATCGGCAAGAAAGGCCTGCGCCGCGCCCAGGTAGACAAATTCCTACCCATCTCCGCCGGTGAAAACGCAAAGACTCTCGGTGAGCTCGTACGTATCCGCATGGGTCAGAAGGTCCTGGACAACCTGGTCGCCCCCGTCGTCTCCGGCGTGTACTCCACCCACCCCGACAAGCTCGACGTGGACGCCACTATCCCCGGGCTGCGCGCGGCACTGCGTAAGCACCGCTCCCTTGCCGCAGCAGCGGCAGCCTTCCGCTCCGCAGCACCTGCAGGCTCTCAGGTAGCAGGCATTATCGGCGGTATGAACCAGCTCTCTGAACGTCTCGTCGAGGAACTCTACGAAGCCGGTGTACGCATCGTCACCGGATTCGACGTCATCGCCGTAGACCGCGACGAATCCACCGGCCAATGGTTCATCATTCAGCGCCATACCACCGACGGCGAAAACACCCCCCTCTACGCCGACTACCTGGTAGTCGCAACCGATGGCCCGACCGTAGCCCGACTTATCGGCCCGCACGTCTCCACGGCGCTACCCGCCCTGGAGCCCGGCCCCGAAGTCGCCCTCGTCACCCTTGTCGCCGATGCCCCCGACCTGAACAAGCACCCGCGCGGTACCGGCCTGCTCGTCTCCGAAGAAGCAACCGCCGTCCGGGCCAAAGCCCTCACCCACGCCACCGCCAAATGGCAGTGGGTCGCCGACGCAGCAGAACCCGGCCGCCACGTCGTACGCCTCTCCTACGGCCGCGGTGGCGAAGACTCCCGCTTCTCTGAAGTGGCACTCGCCGACGAGCAGCTCATTACCCTCGCCCTGCGTGATGCAAGCCGCATGATGGATGTATCCCTCACCCACAGCAACCTCGTCGACGCGGACGTTATACGGTGGCGCGGCGTACTGCCCGCCTCCACTCCCGGCCACCGCGAACGAGTCAAAGAATTCCGCGAACGCGCCAGCGAACTCGGAACCCTCAGCACCGTTGGCTCCTGGGCCGCCGGTTCCGGCCTAGTCCTCACCGTCAAAGACACCTACGAGCAGATGGACCGCCTCATCTATCACGCCGCACAAGACTGGGAAGGCGTCACCGCCCCAACGCTGCCGACACTCAATAACCGGTAATACGCAGCGCACCATAAACCATAATTTGAGAAAACGCGCGGCTACGGAAGCTGCGCCTCTAAGACAGCGAACCCTCGCTGAAGAAAGGAACACACAATGTCTCACGACCACGCAGCACATGGCCACAGCGGTGCACACGGTGCACACGGCAGCTACAGCCACTCCGGCCACGGCTACGGCGGCGCACCCAAGGGCTACGCAGTCCAGCATTCCGCAGCTGACGAGAACCGCCGCGGCCGCGAAGAAGGCGAAACCCTGCACTACGCCCTCTACACCGTCTTCGCACGCTCCGGCGCACGCCCCGCAGAAGCTAACACCGACGAAGCCCGCGCAGAATTCGAGCAGCTCACCGAACAGCTCGCAGCCGAGGGCGTGACCCTGCGCGGCATCTACGACGTCTCCGCAATGCGCGACAACGCAGACATCATGATCTGGACCCACGGCCAGAACCCCGAAAAGCTGCAGGCAGCAGTCCGCAAGATTCGCCGCACTGCACTCTTCACCGGTACCACCATCGTCTGGTCCACCATGGGCGTACACCGCGAAGCAGAATTCACCCGCAACCACGCCCCCGCATACGCGCGCGGCAAGGCACCCGAAGCATGGGTCTGCGTCTACCCCTTCGTACGCTCCTACGACTGGTACTACATGAACCCCGAACGCCGTGCAGAAATGCTCAAGAACCACGGCATGAAGGCAATCGACTTCCCGCAGATACTGGCAAACACCGTCGCAACCTTCGGCATGAACGACTACGAATGGGTCCTCGCCCTTGAAGCACCCGAACTGGTCGACCTGGTCGACATGATGCGCCACTTCCGCAATACCGAAGCACGCCTGCATGTGCGGGAGGAAACCCCCTTCTACACCGGCCGCCGCATCGGTGCAGACGAAGTAGCTGAGGTCCTGGCGTGAGCCATCAGCCGAACGGCGGCGTAACCCTCAACGGCACGCTCCTGCCGGACGACGTGGTACCCAACCACACCGACCCGGCGAACACCGCCTCCAACGGCCCCGCTGCACTCAATGAGCAGACCCTCGGTGACTACCGAAGCGAACGCAGTATCACCCGTGAACGTGCCGAAGAGGCACGCCCCTACGACCTGGTGATTCTCTCCTCCTTCGGCGGACCCGAGGGGCAGGAGGACGTCATCCCGTTCCTACGCAACGTAACCGCTGGCCGCGGCATCCCAGATGAGCGCCTCGAAGAGGTCGCCACCCACTACCGCGCCAACGGCGGCGTCTCGCCCATTAACGAGCAGAACCGTGCCCTGCTCGCCGCACTGCAGCAGGCACTCGCCGAGCGCGGCCCGCACATCCCGATCACCTGGGCGAACCGCAACTGGAAGCCCTACGTGAAGGACGTGCTCGCCGAAGCCTACGAGAACGGTCACCGTAACGTGCTCGTGCTGGCGACCAGCGCCTACCCCGGCTACTCGAGCTGCCGCCAGTACCGTGAAGACTACGGTGTGGCGATTGAGCAGCTCGGTCTGGAAGGGCACGTGCACGTGGGTAAGATCCGTCAGTTCTTTGACGTGCCCGGATTCTCCCGCGCTTTTGCTGACGGGCTGAAGGACGGGCTCGCCACGGTGCGTGAGCAGCTTGCCGCACGCGATAGCGGTTCGCTGAACCCGCGCCTGCGCATCATGTTCTGCACTCACTCAGTGCCGACCTCCGCGGCGAATGAGGCAGGCCCGCGCGGTGTGAACTATGAGGGCGGCTCCGCCTACGTAGAGAAGCACCTGCAGGTCGCTCGTGCCGTGCTATCGCTCGTGCGTGATGAGGCTCCCCAGCTTCTGCAGAACGTCGAGTGGGAGCTGGTGTACCAGTCTCGTTCCGGCCCGCCGTCCATGCCGTGGCTCGAGCCGGACGTCAACGACGCCCTGGAGGCGCTGCCCACCCCCGCCAACCCGGCGGAGGATGGCGAAGCCCCCGTGGAAGGCGTCGTGCTGGTGCCCCTCGGATTCGTCTCCGACCACATGGAAGTCAAGTGGGATTTGGACACCGAGGCGCTGGACACCTGCCAGCGCCTGGGCGTGGTCGCCGTGCGCACCCCCACCCCCGGCACGCACCCGGCGTACGTGGAGTCGCTGCGCCGCCTGATTGAGGAGCGCGTGGAGAACGGCGTTTCAGCCGACCTACGCCCCGAACGTGAGAGCGTCTGTGCCCCGAGCGTGAGCGGTCAGTACGGCTGGTTCGACGAGTGCGAACCTGATTGCTGCAAGCCCGGTCGCGGTGAGCCGAAGCCAGTCATTGCTGAGTATGCAGCCGGTGCTGATAACAGCGCTACTGCACCCAGCACTTCTGAGAACGCACCGGCCAGCCGCTCCGGTGGCTGCGGCTCCGGCGGATGCTGCTCCCACTAACACCACCCCTGTAGCTCCGGCTCGCCCCAACGCCCCTGAAGAGGGTGCGCGGGCGGGTCGGAGCGCATGTGCCTACGGGCTATCACACACATCACCGATAAGGAGAGATATGAGCCACCACGAGTACATCTTGGGCACCCGCGGGTCTGCTCTCGCCCTAACCCAAAGCCGTATTGCTGCTGAAACCGTTACCTCCCTCTACACCGAACACCAGGCACACCACAGCGCCGCAGATGCCGAGGTCGTGGACTTCACCCTGCGCACCGTCAAGACTGAAGGTGACGTACTCACCGGACCCCTGGCAACCCTCGGCGGCACCGGCGTATTCGCGGCGGCACTGCGCCAGCGTCTGCTCGACGGCGAGAACGCCTCCGAAGAAAACCGCGTGGACATGGCAGTACACTCCCTCAAGGACCTGCCCTCCGCACCCTGCCCCGGCCTGGTCATCGCCGCAACCCTCAAACGAGAAGACCCCCGCGACGCCCTCGTAGCACGCGATGGTCTGACCCTCGACACCCTGCCCACCGGCTCCCGCGTGGGCACCGGCTCACCCCGCCGTGCCGCCCAGCTACGTGTGCTGCGACACGACCTTGAAATCGTGGACATTCGCGGTAACGTGGGCACCCGCATCGGCCGCGTGAAGGGCCTTGAAGAGCACGCCGGCAAGCAGGTCGTACTCCGCCAGAATGCTGAAACCTCCGAACGAGCCGACCACGGGGTAGGCACCGAACGCAGCGGCGACTGCGACGCCGTGGTGCTTGCCGTCTCCGGCCTGAAGCGCCTGGGCAAGGAAGACCTCATCACCGAGTACCTGGACCCCACCCGCATGCTGCCCGCCCCCGGTCAGGGTGCGCTCGCCCTGGAAGTGCGCGAAAGCGAGTTCGAAAACCCGGACCCTGCCGCGCTGGCCGACGCCGAGGTGGCGCGCCCGGTGCGTGCCCTGGGCCATGCCCTGCTTGCCGCAAACCACTACGAAACCCGCCTCGCCGTCAGCGCCGAGCGTGCCCTGCTGCGCCGCCTCGAAGCCGGCTGCGCCGCCCCCATCGGTGCCTACGCGCAGGTGGTTGAGGGCGACCTGGTGCTCAACGTTGTGGTGGCCTCCCCGGACGGTACCGACATGCTGCGTCACACCTCGGCAACTGCTGAGCTGGATGTGCCCGGCGCCGAACGTCTGGGCGTGCGCGTGGCAGAAGACCTGCTGCAGATGGGTGCCGCTGCCCTGGCCGGATTGGACCTGAAGTAGGCGCCATGTCTGCCCCGCCTTCTGATACCTCGTGTTCTGAATCCCGGCAGGTTGATGCCCCGCAGGCTGATGTCCCGCGCACGGTTCTGTTGACCCGCTCCGCCGCGCAGGGCGCGGCCTTCGCGCGCGCCCTCGCCGAGGAGTGCGCACAGAACGGGTTGGGGGAGCCCCGGGTACTCTTTGCCCCGCTGCAACAGGCGCGCACCGTCGAGCCGGGCGAAGAACACGCAGCCGTGTTGGAGGCGCTCGCCTCCGGCCAGTACGCGTGGGTGAGCTTCACGAGCGCCAACACGGTTCGCGCCTGCACCGAGCTGTGGGGCGACAAGTTCGCCCGCGCCTGCACGAGTGGGGGAGTGCGCATCGCCTGCGTGGGCGCGGCAACCGCCCGCGCTGTGCACACCCAGCTGGGGCTGGGCACAGATTTTCAGCCGCAGGTGCAGAGCGCCGCCGGTATGCTCGCGGAGTTTGAACAGCCTGCAGCTGATGCCGCCGTGCTGGTTCTGGAAGGCTTCAACGCCCGCCCGACCCTGCGCGAGGGCCTCAAGAACCTGGGCTGGGACAGCCGCCGCTGCGTGCTTTACGGCATGGTGCCCGCCGAGCAGGTGGCACCCGGAGAGCTGAGCCTTTCCGCCGCCCGCGCGCTCATACAGGGGAATGCCGTAGACACACCAGACCCGGATACCCCCGCGCCGGATGTGCTGGTGGTGACCGCCCCCTCCCGCCTGCACGCCCTGCTGGACGGCCCATCCGGACTAGCGCCCGAATCCGTGCCGCCGGTGGTGGCGATTGGGGCGAGTACCGCCTCCGCATGCCGCGCTCTGAACCTGCGCCACGTGCAGGCTGATTCGCCCTCCCCACAGGATTTGGCGCGCGCCGCCGTAGCCCTGATTTAGGCGCATCCTTCAGCTAAGACTTCACATTATTTCGAAAGAACTTTTCAGGAGAGATCATGAACCTCACCCGCCGCCCGCGCCGCCTGCGCACTACCGCAGCCATGCGCTCCCTCGTCGCTGAGACCACCCTGCGCCCCGCGCAGCTGATTCAGGTGTTCTTCGTTCGCGACGGCATCGACGAGCCGCAGCCGATTCGTTCCATGCCCGGTCAGTACCAGCACACCCTGGAGAGCATCATCCCCGCCGTGCGTGAGGCGTATGAGGCAGGCATCCGCTGCATTGACCTGTTCGGCATTCCCCGCGATGAGGATAAGGACGAGGTCGGTTTGACCGCCTGGGATCCGCAGGGCATCCTGAACCGTGCGATTGCGGTGTGCCGGGAGGAGTTCGGCGATGACCTGGTGGTTATGGCTGATACCTGCCTGGATGAGTTCACGAGCCACGGCCACTGCGGCGTGCTGGTTGATAACGGCCACGGCACGCCCGTGGTGGATAACGATCAGACGGTGGAGCTGTACTGCAAGATGGCGGTTTCGCAGGCTCGTGCGGGTGCGCATACGGTGTCCCCGTCGGGCATGATGGACGGCCAGATTGCGGCGATGCGCACCGCCCTGGACGAGGCTGGCTTTGAGGATGTGTCGATTCTGGCGTATTCGGCGAAGTACGCTTCGGCGTTCTTCGGTCCGTTCCGTGATGCGGTGGAGTCCAGCTTCACGGGTGACCGTAAGACCTATCAGCAGGACCCGGCGAACCGCCGCGAGTCGCTGCTGGAGGTGCGCGCTGACCTGGAGGAGGGCGCGGATATGGTGATGGTGAAGCCTGCCGGTAGCTACCTGGATATTGTGCGTGAGGTGGCGGAGTTTTCGCCGGTGCCGGTGGCGGCGTATCAGGTGTCGGGTGAGTACGCGATGATTGAGGCGGCTGCTGCGAACGGCTGGATTGACCGTAAGGCTGTGGTGCTGGAGTCGCTGCGTTCGATTCACCGTGCCGGTGCGGACGTTATTTTGACTTATTACGGTACGGAGGCGGCAGGCTGGCTGCGCGAGCTGGACGCCTAAACCCCTCCCTCATTTAATGCCGAGAAGCCACATGCTGTACAAACAGTATGTGGCTTCTGAGCGGTATTAGAGCGGTGAAGAGTAGCCCGCTTATTTGTATTGCGCCTTCTGGAAGGATGCGCGGCGTGCCGCCTCTTCTGCATGCTTACCGGCAGGCTTGTAACCCATGGTCGTACAGATGACGCGGCCGTCCACGAAGTACTTCGCTAACATTTCACGGTCCGCCGGCGAATCCAGCTGCGCCCAGCGTTCCTGCTCAATCTTGAACGCAATCTGCGCCACCAAACAATCAATTTGGTGATCATTGAGCGCATAGTCGTGCTTGCGGCCGCTGGGAAGCAGAATCTCCAGCCTCCACTGGCTCGCGTCCTTCGGATTCAGCTTGATGGCGTCCGGGTTCTTCGGGTACACACGGAACGCGCGAACCTCAGAGTAGGGGCGGGACTTCGCGGGAAGGAACAGCCGCCCAGCCTGGAACGAATCCGGGTTGTACACCACGTAATCGCGGTTGTACATCAGCAGCACGAGGATCAGCGGAATGTATGCCGCCGCCAAGAACCAGGAGGCGTGACCGATATAGATCGCTTCCAAATCCTCGTCGATGCTCCAGCCCGCCAAGGACATCAAGAAGACAGAGGCGAGCAGGAACGCAATACCGTTGAGCACCCAGTAGGCGGTGCGGTCGTTACGAATCGGCTCCACACCCGGCACGGTGCCGTGCACACGGAACGGTGCGCTCAGCTTACCCAGCGTCGCCGAGTAGATGCGCGGCATGCCCAGCACACGGTCGTCCTTGCTGTAACCGCGTGCTTCGCGCCAGCCGCGGCGACCCCAGCGCGCCCCCACGTACACCATGAGGAACGGCAGAATCAGCGCCGGCAACAGAATGCCGTCGTACACGATATCCCAGTACAGGGTGAAGATAGAGACCGCCACAATCCAGCCCCACAGGTACATGACCACGTGGAACCAGCCGCTAAACACGCCAGCGCCCTCAATAGAATCCAGCTTCTTCTTCGCCTTCTTCGTGGCGCTACCCTTACGGGAAGAGCTCAACGGAGCACCCATCGCGGTACGTTTCGCAGTGGAGCGGAGCACCTCATCAACGGGCGAACCGGATACCTCAAGGTACAGGTCGGCTGCCTTCTCCTTCTTGATGGGCACCGGGTAGGCGATATCTACCAGCAGGCACAAGCCCAAGTACACCATGAAGGCGATCAGCCACACATCGCGTAGCTGTTCCATGGGCAGTCCCAAGGCGCTCAGATCCATGAGCGGCTCACCTCCTTACTTCTCGCAAACCCTTACGCGGATGCGGCAGCGGCGGCGGCGGTCGGAAGAGCCGAGATGATACGTTCCATCGCCTCATCATTGTGGGCGGCAGAAACGAACCATGCCTCGAATGCGCTTGGCGGCAGGTACACTCCGGATTCGAGCATGGAGTGGAAGAACGCGTTGTAGCGGCTGGTTGCCGAGGCCTTGATATCGGCGTAGTTGTGCACGCCCGCCTCGGAGGTACCAAACGCTACCGAGAAGAGGTTACCGGCGCTCTGGATGGAGTGGTCCACACCGGCGGCGTTGAACGCCTCGGTCAGAGCCTGCTGCAGCTGGGCGCTACGCGAATCCAGGTGCGCGTAAACGGCGGCATCAGCCAGGGTCAGGGTCGTAATACCCGCCGCAACCGACAGCGGGTTACCGGAGAGGGTACCAGCCTGGTAGACGGGGCCGACCGGCGCCAGGTGCTCCATGACCTCACGCTTACCGGCTAGTGCCGCGATGGGCATACCGCCACCAATGACCTTGCCGAACGTGAAAATATCGGGAACCCAGCCGCCATCCTTGGGAGCCGCGTAACCCCAGTAACCAGCCGAAGAGACACGGAAACCGGTCAGCACCTCATCAAAAATGACCAGCGCACCGTTCGCGTGAGCAATCTCGTGTAGGCCACGGTTGAAACCGGGCTCGGGGGTCACCACACCCATGTTGCAGGGTGCCGCCTCAGTAATAATTGCGGCAATTTGACCCTCATGGTTCGCGAACGCCTCACGCACAGCATCCAGGTTGTTGTAGGGCAGAACGATGGTCTCCGCGGCGGTTGCGGCAGTTACGCCAGCAGAACCCGGCAGCGCCAGGGTAGCCACACCCGAACCAGCCTCGGAAAGCAGCGCATCCACGTGACCGTGGTAGCAGCCCGCGAACTTAATAACCTTGTCGCGACCGGTCACACCACGCGCCAGACGAATCGCAGTCATGGTTGCCTCAGTACCGGTGGACACCATACGCACCTGATCAATCGCACCGGGAATTGCCGCGTTAATACGGTTGACCACCAGCTCAGCCAGCTCAGCCTCCGGCGCGCTCGCCGCGCCAAAGGAGAGGCCGCGCTCAGCCGCCTGCTGAACCGCCTCAACCACCTGCGGATGTGCGTGCCCCAGAATCGACGGACCCCACGAGCAGACCAGATCAACGTACTCGTTGCCGTCC
>NZ_JAPWAL010000030.1:0-9730 GCF_041432905.1 Rothia sp. 27098_8_161
GAGAGAGAAGGAATGAGAGAAATAGGGGAGGGCGAGGCGGCCCTTCTGCACTCGCCCGTCCATATTTGACCAGTTAACAGCCCGTAAAAGATGAAATGTAGGGTTCTGGCACCTCAGATATAAAGAAAACCCGCACCGAAGTGCGGGTTTGTGTCAAAGCGAGGTTCGGTCCCTAGACAAACGGATTAGCGAGGAAAAAGGGACCCAAGAAATCTGTCCGATAAGGACCGAACCTCTTATTTGACGCATGCGTCTCTTCTATTATGGTACATCTTGCTGATTTTCGCACCTTGAAGCACATTTATTACCAAAAAACTTGATTTTTGAAAAAACGACCCTTAATTTCTAAATTTTTAAGCAGATTTTTTCAGAGCACTGCTTTGGTGGAGTTCAAGGGTGGCGAAATATGGCGTCATTGCTATGAACCAGGCAGAGGACTACCCTGCAGATTAAGGTTCCCCGCGTGCTGGATGTGCGCTTTGATGAATACTGCGAGGCTCTAGAAGAGAATTGGTAGGGAGAAGCCTCTTGTCCATGACGGTACCGCGAAGTATATGTGTCCTGGCTACTGAGTGAAGAGCGGTCGATATACCTAAAAACAGTCCCTGCCTTCCCTCTGATGCTGTGTGTGCGCTTGTGAGGTGGGAGAGTAGGACTGGGGTGATCTCTTGCTACCTGCGGCAAGTCTGTCGTGGAAGTACAGTAAAGCGTAGTAAAATATAAATATCTATCTTCCTTGTTTTACACATTGTTTGATAGATTTCTCGAGGCCCCTTCAGTTTCTTATGCGTCAGGAACTACACGAAGGGGCCTCCTGCTTTAAGTGTCAAATAATGGACCTTCTCAATCGATGGTGATGTGGGATATGGGGTTTTACTCTCTAAACCCGGCTATCCCCAGAGATAGGGTGGAGGAGACCGAAATCATAGTCGATCAACTCTTGCGCTACATACCTGCTTCCTGTACAGTGTTAAGACTGTGTGGCTGTATCCAAATAGCTGCACAACCACGGGCTTCTCGTGCCAGTGCATAATGCCGCTACTTACGGGTGGGATACGCCCGCTTCACGCGGGTCCAAATGCTTCTGGCATGGGTTTGCCCCAGACGTTTCCGCTAACCCCTTCCATAGAGATGGGGCCCGGGGCGTCAACCAATCCCGTAAAAATGTTCCGCAAGGCTGGCTCGCGCCTAAAGCGAGTCGGAACCGGCGAGACGACAGGAGAAATATGATTCAGCAGGAGTCGCGACTGAAGGTCGCCGACAACACTGGTGCGAAGGAAATCCTGACCATCCGTGTTCTCGGTGGTTCCTCGCGTCGCTACGCAGGCATTGGCGACATCATCGTCGCAACCGTCAAGGATGCAATCCCCGGCGGTACCGTAAAGAAGGGTGACGTTGTCAAGGCAGTCGTCGTCCGCACCAAGAAGGAAACCCGTCGTCCCGACGGTTCCTACATCAAGTTCGACGAGAACTCCGCAGTGATCCTGAAGAACACTGATGGTGATCCCCGTGGTACCCGTATCTTCGGCCCCGTGGGTCGTGAGCTTCGCGATAAGAAGTTCATGAAGATCGTTTCGCTGGCTCCGGAGGTGCTCTAATTCATGGCTAAGATCAAGTCCGGCGACCTGGTTCAGGTTATTTCCGGTGCAGATAAGGGCAAGCAGGGCAAGGTTCTGAAGGTTCTCCCCAAGGAAAACCGCGTGATTGTTGAGGGCGTCAAGGTCGTCACCAAGCACACCAAGGCTAACCCCCTGACCGGCGCAGCAGGCGGCATCCAGAAGGTTGAGGCACCGATCCACGTTTCTAACGTTGCGATTGTTGACCCCGAGACCAAGAAGCCGACCCGTGTTGGTTTCCGCCTCGAGACTGTAGAGCGTGACGGCAAGGAGCGCACCGTTCGCGTGCGCGTTGCTAAGCGTTCGGGTAAGGACATCTAATGACCGAAACCAAGATCACCCCCCGCTTCAAGACCAAGTACGCTGAGGTCGTCGTTCCCGCTCTGCAGGAAGAGTTCAAGTACGAGAACGTCATGCAGACCCCGAAGATCGTTAAGGTCGTCGTAAACATGGGTGTTGGCGAGGCAGCTCGCGACGCAAAGCTCATGGACGGCGCAATCCGCGATCTCACCGCAATCACCGGTCAGAAGCCGATTGTTACCCGCGCTAAGAAGTCCATCGCACAGTTCAAGCTGCGCGAAGGTATGCCCATCGGCGCACACGTCACCCTGCGTGGCGACCGCATGTGGGAATTCCTGGATCGCCTCGTCACCCTGGCGCTGCCCCGAATCCGCGACTTCCGCGGCCTCTCGGACCGCCAGTTCGACGGTAACGGTAACTACACCTTCGGTCTGACCGAGCAGTCCATGTTCCACGAAATCGATCAGGACTCGATCGACCGCGTGCGTGGTATGGACATCACCGTGGTGACCTCCGCGAAGACCGACGAGGAAGGCCGTGCAATCCTGAAGGCACTGGGCTTCCCGTTCAAGACCAACTAACGACTACGTTGTAGGTCCAGACCCCGTTACCGCGGGGTAGGGAAACCACAACGAGGAAGGGCTAAAGCCCACAATGACTATGACTGATCCGGTCGCAGATATGCTGACCCGTTTGCGTAACGCAAACTCCGCATACCACGACACCGTATCCATGCCCTACTCCAAACTGAAGGCTCGCATTGCTGAGATTCTGAAGGCTGAGGGCTACATCGCCGACGTGAAGGTTGAGGATGCAAAGGTCGGCAAGACCCTGACCCTCGTCCTCAAGTACGGTCCGTCCCGCGAGCGTTCTATCGCTGGCGTGCGTCGTATTTCCAAGCCGGGCCTGCGTACCTACGCAAAGTCCACCAACCTGCCCCAGGTTCTGGGTGGCCTCGGCATCGCAATCCTGTCCACCTCTTCGGGTCTGCTCACTGACAAGCAGGCTGCGAAGAAGGGCGTGGGCGGCGAAGTCATCGCTTACATCTGGTAGTCGGTTAGAAGAGAAAGGAAGAGAATAATGTCACGTATTGGACGTCTCCCCATCTCGGTTCCCGCCGGCGTTGAGGTTAAGGTCGATGGCAACCTGGTCACTGTTAAGGGCCCGAAGGGCGAGCTCTCCCACAAGGTAGCTTCCCCCATCACCGTGGCTCTGAACGAAAACGAGATCGTTGTATCTCGTCCGAACGACGAGCGCCTGTCTCGCTCGCTGCACGGTCTGACTCGTACCCTGATTCAGAACCTGATTATCGGCGTTACCTCCGGTTATGAAAAGAAGCTGGAAATTGTTGGTACCGGTTACCGTGTGACCCCGAAGGGTAACGACCTGGAGTTCGCTCTGGGCTACTCCCACCCGATCAACATCACCGCTCCTGAGGGTATTACCTTCGCAGTGGAGGGTGCTAACAAGCTGACTGTGTCGGGTATCGACAAGCAGCTCGTTGGTCAGGTTGCAGCAAACATTCGTGGTCTGCGTAAGCCCGATCCCTATAAGGGTAAGGGTGTTCGCTACGCAGGTGAGCACATCCGCCGCAAGGTCGGAAAGGCTGGTAAGTAAACATGGCTATCAAGTCGAAGGCAGCGCAGCGTGCACGTCGTCACGCTCGCGTCCGCAAGTACGTTTCGGGTACCGCTGCGCGTCCGCGCCTGTGTGTCACCCGTTCGACCCGTCACATGTTCGTTCAGGTTATCGACGATGTCAAGGGCGTAACCCTGGCATCCGCTTCCACAATGGAAGCAGAGCTGCGTGCAGCTGACCTGGACAAGACCGCTAAGGCAAAGCGCGTTGGTGAGCTCGTAGCAGAGCGTGCCAAGGCAGCTGGTGTTGAGGCAGTCGTGTTCGACCGCGGTGGTAACAAGTACCACGGCCGTGTTGCAGCCGTTGCAGACGGTGCACGCGAGGGAGGTCTTGCACTCTAATGAGCGAGCAGAACGTAAAGGAAACTCAGGTGAGCGAAGCAGTAGTAGCTGAAACCGCTGAGACCTCCAACCAGCGCGAGGAGCGCCGCAACAACCGCGGCGAGCGTCGTGGCCGTGGTGAGCGCCGCAACAACCGCGCTCGCGAGGAGGAGAAGGACAAGTACATCGAGCGCGTTGTGACCATCAACCGCGTTTCCAAGGTCGTCAAGGGTGGTCGTCGCTTCAGCTTCACCGCGCTGGTCGTCGTTGGTGACGGTAACGGCCTGGTCGGCGTTGGCTACGGTAAGGCTAAGGAAGTTCCCGCAGCAATCTCCAAGGGTGTCGAGGAGGCAAAGAAGAACTTCTTCCGCGTTCCCCGCATCGAAGGCCGCACCATCCCGCACCGTGTGCAGGGTGAAGCAGCTGCAGGCGTTGTGATGCTCCGTCCGGCAACCGCTGGTACCGGTGTTATCGCAGGTGGCCCCGTGCGTGCAGTACTCGAGTGCGCAGGGATTCACGATGTGCTGTCCAAGTCGCTCGGTTCCTCGAACCAGATCAACATCGTTCACGCAACTGTTGCAGCACTCAAGCAGCTCGAGGAGCCCCTGGCAGTGGCAGCCCGCCGTGGCCTGCCCACCGATGAGGTTATCCCCAGCTACCTGCGCAACACCAAGTCTGAAAAGGCAGGTGCGTAGTAATGGCCAAGCGTATTCAGCCCAGCGACGCAAAGCTGGAAATCACCCAGGTCAAGTCCTATGTTGGTCAGAAGCAGAATATGCGCGACACCCTGCGTTCCCTGGGCCTCAAGCGCCCCGGCAACAAGGTAGTCCGCACTGCTGACCCCATCACCGTTGGCATGGTTAACACCGTTGCTCACCTGGTGAAGGTTGAGGAGGTCAAGTAAAGATGGCAGAAGCTATCAAGATTCACGATCTGCGCCCGGCACCGGGTGCCCACAAGGCAAAGACCCGCGTTGGCCGCGGTGAAGGCTCCAAGGGTAAGACCGCAGGTCGCGGTACCAAGGGTACCAAGGCACGTTACCAGGTTCGTGTAGGCTTCGAAGGCGGCCAGCTGCCGCTGCACATGCGCCTGCCGAAGCTGCGCGGCTTCAAGAACCCCTTCCGCACCGAGTACCAGGTTGTTAACCTGGACCGAATCCAGGAACTGTTCCCCAACGGTGGCGACGTCACCGTGGAGGCACTGGTTGCTAAGGGCGCTGTTCGCAAGAATGAGCTCGTGAAGGTTCTGGGCAACGGCGAAATCTCCGTCAAGGTGAATGTTGTTGTCGACAAGGCATCGGCTTCCGCTATCGAGAAGATCGAGGCCGCTGGCGGTTCTGTAACCGTTAAGTAGTCTTCAAGACGAGAGAGCCCCCGTCTGTACACTGTACGGCGGGGGCTTTTTGCCGCTCGAAAAGACTCACAACAGGGATGTATTCCTGTATTCGTATATTTGAATGCTTGATGTGTACCACATGTATTGTTCAAAAATCGCGTTAAGAGAATATAAAAGCTACATAATCTGCTAGGGAGTTATTGTTACCTGCTCCAAACACGATAGACTGGAAGACGTGTTTACTGCACCCTAAAACTCCTTCAGAGGAAAGGGTGCCCCATAGACTTACAGGAGGACATGTGCTGAGCGCATTCGGGCGAGTCTTTAAGACCGCTGATTTGCGGCGTAAGCTGCTGTTTACCCTGGCAATGATTGTGCTGTACCGCGTGGGCACTTTCATCCCCGCGCCAGGCGTTTCCTACGGAAATGTACAGCAGTGTCTGAACGCCAATGTTACGAGCGGTGGCGTCTACGATATCGTCAACCTTTTCAGCGGTGGCGCACTGCTGCAGCTTTCGATCTTCGCCCTCGGTGTGATGCCGTACATTACCGCGTCCATTATTATCCAGCTGCTGCGCGTGGTCATCCCGCGATTCCAGGAGCTGCATGATGAAGGCGCTCAGGGTCAGGCAAAGCTCACCCAGTACACCCGCTACCTGACCATTGCTCTTGCTCTGCTGAACGCAACCACCATCGTCTCGATGGCGCGCTCCGGCGTTTTGCTGGGTAACTGCCCCGGCATCATCCCCCAGGACGATGTACTGCACATCCTGCTGATTATCGTCACCCTGTGTGCAGGTACCACCGTCATCATGTGGATGGGTGAGCAGATTACCGAGCGTGGCGTCGGCAACGGCATGTCCCTGCTGATCTTCACCTCAATTGCTTCCTCCTTCCCGAGCGCTCTGGGCTCCATCCAGCGCACCCACGGTTGGGGTATTTTCGCAGCTGTCTGCGGCATCGGCCTGCTGGTTATGCTCGCTGTGGTCTATGTGGAGCAGTCCGTTCGCCGTATCCCTGTGCAGTACGCAAAGCGCATGATTGGTCGACGCACCATTGGCGGCACCAACACCTATATTCCACTCAAGGTCAACATGGCCGGCGTGATCCCGCTGATTTTCGCCTCCTCCCTGCTGACCCTGCCCGGTCTGCTTGCCCAGTTCAACACCCCGACCGACGGCTCCACTCCACCGGACTGGGTTAACTGGATCAACGCATACCTGGTGCGCGGCGACCACCCGCTGTACATTGCTCTCTACTTCTTCATGATTATTGGCTTCGCGTACTTCTACGTGGCGGTCACCTTCGACCCGGTAGAAGTAGCGGACAATATGAAGAAGTACGGTGGCTTCATCCCCGGTATTCGCGCCGGTAAGCCCACCGAGCGTTACCTCAGCTACGTACTCAATCGAATTACGTTGCCTGGTGCACTTTACCTGGGTGTAATTTCCATGATTCCCCTGGTAGCGCTTATCCTATTCAACGCAAACCAGAATTTCCCGTTCGGCGGCGCCTCGCTGCTGATCGTGGTGGGTGTTGGTCTTGATACTCTCAAGCAGATCAATGCTCAGCTCCAACAACGAAACTACGAAGGACTGCTCCGATGAACCGTCTGCTCATCGTCGGCCCTCCCGGTGCAGGTAAGGGCACCCAGGCCGTCAAGATTGCTGAAGCGCTGAAGATTCCCGCGATTTCTACCGGTGATATCTTCCGCAAGAACATCAAGGAAGAGACCGAACTGGGCAAGGAAGCAAAGTCGTACATCGACTCCGGCAACCTGGTTCCCGACTCTGTCACCAACAACATGGTGCGCGCACGCCTGGAGGAAAGTGACGTCGTCAACGGCTTCCTGCTCGATGGCTACCCCCGCAACACCTCCCAGGTGCACGAGCTGGACTCCATCCTCGAGGCCAAGGGCGAGAAGATCGACCGCGTTCTCCTGCTGGTTGCAGACAACGACGAACTCGTCGAGCGTCTGCTCAACCGCGCAGCAGAGCAGGGTCGTACCGATGACAACGAAGAGGTCATCCGTCACCGCCTGAAGGTCTACGAAGAAGAAACCGCACCGCTGATCGCAATCTACCGCGAACGCGGCATCGTCAAGGAAGTTAATGGCCTCGGCGAGATTGCTGAAGTCACCAAGCGCATCCTCGACGCTCTGAAGTAATCTTCTGCTGTACCCCCGCAATTTGAGGTGCATGATGCATCACAAAGACTTGCGGGGGTACAGTGCTGTCTGTAGAGTTCTAAGCTTGGGCGTACCGCCCCACATACCTAAGGAGCCAGAATGGCACGAGTCGAAATTAAAACCAACGCACAGCTTCAGCAGATGGCTCGTGCAGGCGTTATCACCAGCCGCGCGCTCGATGCGGCAGTGGCTGCAGCCCGCCCCGGTATAACCACCGCAGAGGTCAACGCCGCCTTTGAGCGCACCATGCTGGAACTGGGTGGAACCTCCAACTTCTACGGCTACTACGACTACCCTGCAACTGTATGTACCTCCGTCAACCATGAGGTTGTTCACGGTATCCCCGGCGACTACGTGCTCAAGGACGGTGATATTCTCTCCATCGACGGTGGCGCGTACGTCATTGATCCCGCTACCAACCGTCAGTGGCACGGCGATTCGGCGCGTACTGTACTGGTTGGTAACGTGAGCGAAGCACGCGCCGAGCTTTCCGCTGTCACCCGCGAGGCAATGTGGCATGGTATTGCCGCTCTGGCAACCGCAAAAAAGGTCGGCGAAATCGGCCTTGCCATCGAAGCGTATGTGACCGAAGAATACGGCGATAAGTACGGCATCATTGAAGACTACGTCGGTCACGGTATCGGCTCCCAGATGCACATGGCACCGGACGTACTGAACTACGCTGTGCGTGACATGGGTCCGAAGATTAAGCCCGGCATGGCTTTCGCTGTCGAACCGATGCTTGTCACCGGCTCCATCGAGACTAACGTGCTCTCCGACGACTGGACTGTTGTGACCGTTGATGGCTCCGATGCATGCCAGTGGGAGCACTCCGTTGCTGTGCACAGTGAAGGTATCTGGGTCCTGACTGCAGAAGACGGTGGCGCAAGCGAACTTGCTCGCTTTGGCGTAACCCCGGTTCCGATTCCCGCCTAAGTCTCACCGCTAGGGTAGGGGAACCCACCTTTAGCTGCCTCACCTCCACCTGAAGAAACCGGCGAATCCGGTCCGGTGCGTGATAACGTATCCGAAAGCATCCACATCACAAGGAAGAAGCTCCATGAGCGAAACTCTCAACAGCGGCGAGACAACCGCACCCGCTGCGACCAAGGTGCCGGTTGAAATCTCGAATATTCGCCCCGCACCCGGCCAGATCACCCTGAAAGCACCGCGCCGTGCGAAGCCGCCCAAGCATATCGCTGACTTCGACATGGCTGGCCGCCGCGAATTTCTGAAGGAACTTGGCCATCAGTCGTTCCGTGCATCCCAGCTGTCCAAGCACTATTTTGAGCGTTTAGTCACTGACCCTGCCGAGATGACTGACCTGCCGGCTAAGGACCGCGAGCAGATAGTTGCACAGGCGATGCCTCAGCTTCTGACCCCGGTCCGTACCCTCGAGGCTGACGGTGGCGACACTCTGAAGGTTGTGCACCGCCTCTTCGATGGTGCGCTCATTGAGTCCGTTATCATGCGCTATGACAACCGCGTGACCATGTGCATCTCTTCGCAGGCTGGTTGCGGTATGAACTGCCCCTTCTGTGCGACCGGTCAGCAGGGTTTGACCCGTAACCTCTCCACTGCAGAAATTGTGGAGCAGGTCGTTGCCGGTGCTCGCTATCTGAAGCAGATGAAGGGCCTGGAAGAAGCAGAAGGTGGTTCTGAGGATACTCGTCCGCTGC
Organism: Rothia sp. 27098_8_161; assembly: GCF_041432905.1. Taxonomy (NCBI): domain Bacteria; kingdom Bacillati; phylum Actinomycetota; class Actinomycetes; order Micrococcales; family Micrococcaceae; genus Rothia; species Rothia sp. 27098_8_161. The sequence goes on from NZ_JAPWAL010000030.1 coordinate 9,077, forward strand.
GTGTTTCCAATATTGTCTTCATGGGTATGGGCGAGGCGCTCGCTAACTACAAGGCAACCATGGGTGCTGTGCATCGTCTGATTGACCCTTCGCCGGAGGGCCTCGGTATTTCTGCTCGTGGTCTGACCATGTCGACCGTGGGCCTGGTGCCGGGTATTCGTAAGTTCGAGCTGGAGAAGCTGCCCATTACTTTGGCGCTGTCTCTGCATGCTCCGGATGATGAGCTGCGTGATGAGCTGATTCCGATTAACCAGCGTTGGAAGGTCGACGAGACTCTGGACGCTGCGTACGACTACTACCGTACGACCGGTCGCCGCGTCTCCATTGAGTATGCGCTGATTCGCGATATTAACGATCAGGGCTGGCGTGCGGATCTGCTCGGTAAGAAGCTGGCTCAGCGAGGCCGAGGCTGGGTGCACGTGAATCCGATTCCGCTGAACCCGACCCCGGGTTCGAAATGGACGGCATCCCGTAAGGGCGTTGAGCAGAACTTTGTGGAGCGTCTGCGTGCCCACGGTATTCCGACGACTATTCGTGATACTCGTGGTTCCGATATTGATGGCGCATGCGGTCAGCTTGCCGCTAAGGAAGACTAGGCAACTGAGCTTTGCTCGATAAGGTGTGCCCCTTTCCGCCGGTTGGCAGTCCTTAAGG
>NZ_JAPWAL010000031.1:0-8375 GCF_041432905.1 Rothia sp. 27098_8_161
AAACACCCAAAGCGCTTCCTCCAGATATGCAAAAAGTGTCCACCCGGATGATCCGGGTGGACACTTTCAATAGCTCTAGGCTATTCACCTAGCAGGTGAAGGGATGAGGACTTACTTAGCCCAACCAACCTTCTCCCAGTGAATGCCGGTGCCCTGGAAGAGGGACACGCCGTAGTTGCGCAGACCCTTCTTCACGAACTTGTACTCGGGGCCGTTGATGAGCGGAATCAGCACTGCAAACTCAGCAAGGTGCTTCTTCTCGATCTCGTTGCAAGCCTGGTTGCGTTCCTTGTCGTCAGCAATGAGCTTCATCTTTGCGATCATCTCATTGATCTCGTCGGAACCAGCTTCCTCAGGCTTACGGCGCATGTAGAACTGCTCGGTAGCCTCGGTAGCATCCGGGGAGTTCGGAGCGAAACCGGAGGAGGTTGCGTCGTAGTCCTTGGAGGTCATGGTCTTGTTGAACTCGCTAGCAGCACGGGAGTCGAGCTCAGCATTAATGCCTACGGACTTCAGCTGCTGAACCAGGGTCTGACCGACGGCCTTGGCGGTGGGGTCCTCACCGAAGATGGAGAACTTGAAGGCCGCCTGCTTGCCGTCCTTCTCGTAGAACTCACCGTTCTTGGTGTAGCCTGCCTCTTCCAGAATCTTGGATGCTGCGGCGGCATCGTTGTTCGGGGTCGGGTAGGTGTCCTGGTAGTACTCGGTGAAGGGCATGTGAATCATCGAGTTGGGAAGCTTCTCTTCGTAATCCATACCCTGGAAACGAACCTTGGCGAGAGCCTCACGGTTCAGACCAGTAACCACAGCGCGACGCAGAGCAACATCCTGCATGCGGGCGGGATTCATGGTCACGCCACCGGAGAACAGGCGAGCGCCTCGGCGAATCTCGATGTTAGCAACGTCCTTGAGCTCCTTGTATGCGGAAGCGGTGATAGCACCAATCGCATCAATCTCATCGTTCTTGAACGCTGCACGCTCAGCAGTGGGATCCATCTGACGGAAGACAATGCGCTCCAGAACGGGCTTCTCGCCCCACCACTTCTCGTTGCGGGTCAGAGTCAGGGTCTTCTCGGTCGAGTTCCAACCACCTTCAGCAATGGTGAAGGGGCCAACCCAGTACTCGGGGTGCGGCTTGTCAACGAAGCCTTCGTTGAAGAGGTTCTTATCTAGCAGAGCCGGGTGCACAATGCCAGCGAAGAGGGTATTCAGCGGGTAGTAAGGTGCGGAGAAAGTTACCTTCACCTTGAAGTCATCACCGTCGCGCTCCACGGAAGCAATGCTGCTGTAGATGCCGCTGCTTCCGACCTTGTAGTCACCATCGGTGCTCTTGAGGATGTTCCAGGTAGCCTGCAGAGCCTTGTAGTCGATGGGGGTACCATCGTTGAACTTAGCCTGGGGGTTCAGCTCAATGGAGACGACGGGCAGACCGTTTTCTTCGGCGACATCGAAGCTCTTCGCAAACTCAGGAGCCAGAGTGCGCTTACCCAGGGGGTCACCCTGCCACAGGCCTGCGTAAGCCACGGGGCTCATAGCGGTCTGGGTGTACAGGGAGTTGCCATCCGCGCTGAAAAGGTTGAAGTCCGGACCAATACCCGGAATAGCCAGGCGCAGAGTGCCGCCATCCTTCAGCTCAGAAACAGCGGCCTCAGCAAGGTCATAAAGCTCCTTAGTATCGGTGCCCACGGTTGCACCCTTGGTGGTTGCCTTGGAGTCCTTGGACGAGCCGCACGCAGCCAGTACGCCCACGGTACCCAGTGCTGCAGCGCCACCGAGAACGGTACGACGGTTCAGGATGAAATTCTTCTCCATGAGAGTGTCCTCTTATACGTTTGACCCTCAATAATCCTGCAGGAAAGCGTCAAGGGTTCCCTGCTCATACGCCGCAATAGGGTGCGGTGAGCGATGAATTAGTGCCGGTCTATGAATGTGTTCCTTGAGGTACGCCCCTAGCGGCGCACCCACAGGCTTAATTATGGCTTACCTGCGGTATAGAAGCTCGCCTATAAATATTCATATCTTGAATGGTGAGAAAGGTTACGCCTAATCAGTGCGGTTTTTCCTATTTTCTTGCTGGTTTCAGTGCCTAGCACCACATTCTGAGACTCCCGCAGTCTCACCAGGTGACAATCTCAAGCTGCACGCGCCTCACCAGTACCGGGCATTAAAAACCCGAGGGGCGAATATTCAACGAATATTCGCCCCTCGGCACACATGCGACTTATTCAGCCGACTCTAGAGCTACACCGTAGCGGCCTCAGCCTCAGGGTAGTAGCAAGCATAACCGTGATCCTCACCCTCAACGTGGGTCAGTTCCGGCATCTCCTCCAAGCAACGACGCTTCTTGTCCTCAGGCAGGAGCTTGAAGACCGGGCAACGGCTCGAGAAGCCACAGCCCTTAGGCGCGTTCACCGGAGTGGGCAGGTCGCCCTCAAGCATGATGCGGTGGCGCTTAGCCTCAATCTCGGGATCCGGAACCGGAATCGCCGAGAGCAGTGCACGGGTGTACGGGTGGATCGGGTTGTCGAACACCTGGTCGACGTCACCAATCTCAACAATACGACCCAGGTACATCACTGCAACGCGGTCGGATGCGTGGCGAATCACCGCGAGGTCGTGAGCAACCATCAGGTAGCTCAGGCCCAGGTTTGCGCGCAGCTCTTCCAGCAGGTTGATCACGCCAGCCTGGACGGACACGTCCAGTGCGGACACCGGCTCATCCAGAACCACAAGCTTGGGGTTCACGGCAAGCGCACGAGCAATACCGATGCGCTGACGCTGACCGCCAGAGAACTGGTTCGGGAAGCGGTTCACGTGGTCAGGCTGCAGACCCACAATATGCATCAGTTCGATAACGCGCTTCTTGATGTCTGCCTTGTTCATGCCCTGGTTTTCCAGCGGCTCGGCAAGCACCTCATAAACGGTGAAGCGCGGATCGAGAGCACCGGTGGGGTCCTGGAAAACCATCTGCTGGTGCTTACGCAGCTCAAGAATCTCACCTGCGGACTTGCCGTCCTTGGTGGAGGTTCCGTTAATCAGAATCTCACCGTCGGTGTTCTTATTGAACTCCATGATTTCCAGCAGGGTTGTGGTCTTACCACAACCGGACTCACCCACGATGGAGAAGCACTCGCCCTCACGGATGTCGAAGGACAGGCCGTTCACAGCCTTCACAGTGCCCACGCGGCGCTTAATCAGCGCACCCTTCATGAGCGGGAAGTGCTTCTTGAGGTTGCGAACCTCCAGGACGGGGGCACGCTCCTCACGCGGAATACCGTCGTACTTCGATACCGGGGGCTCAGGAACCGGGTACAGCTCCTCAGCGGTCTTACCAACCAGATCCTGAGAGATGGTGCAGGATGAGTAGTGGCCCTCGCCAACGCCTTCCAGCAGCTGCAGATCGGGCTCGCCGTTGGAGTCCTGGCAGCACTGGCCACCGCTCTTAGCGATGGGGCAACGCGGGCGGAAAGAGCACGCGGTCACCGGGTTAATCAGGTTCGGAGGGGTACCCTCAATCGGCACCAGGGAGACCTTCTCGGAACGGTCCACACGCGGGACCGCACCCAGCAGACCGATGGTGTACGGGTGGGAGGGATACTTGTACAGATCCTCTGCCTTCGCAATCTCCACCGGCTTACCGGCGTACATCACCAGAATGTCGTCAGCCATACCAGCCACAACACCAAGGTCGTGAGTAATCATGATGGTTGCTGCGCCGGTCTCATCCTGAGCCTTCTGCATAACCTCCAGCACCTGAGCCTGGATGGTCACATCCAGTGCGGTGGTGGGCTCATCGGCGATGAGCACGCGGGGGTCATTCGCAATCGCCATAGCAATCATGATGCGCTGACGCATACCACCAGAGAACTCGTGCGGGAAGGAACGCAGGCGGTCAGCCGGGGAGGGAATACCCACCATACGCATCAGTTCGATGGAACGATCCTTGATAGCCTGCTTGCTCATGCCCTTGTTGTGGACCTTGAGCACCTCAGCAATCTGATCACCAATGGTGTACACGGGGGTCAGCGAGGACAGCGGATCCTGGAAGATCATAGAGATCTCCTTGCCGCGGTATGCGCACATTTCCTTATCGCTCAAGCCCAGCAGTTCGGTGCCGTTGTACTTGACCGAACCGGTGATATCAGCGGTAGTCGGGTGCAGGCCCATGATTGCCATGGAGGCAACGGACTTACCGGAACCGGATTCACCCACAATACCCAGGGTCTTACCGGGGTACAGGTCAAAGTTCACACCGCGAACAGCATGCACGATGCCATTCTCAGTGTTGAAGCGGACGTTGAGGTCCTTAACGCTCAGAACGGGAGAGGTACTCATTAGTTCTTCGCCTCCTTTGCAGCGGCGGCAGGTGCCTCTGCCTTCTCGCTCTTCTTGGACTTCTTGATCTTACCGACAGACATGGAGGTCGGGTCGAATGCGTCACGCAGACCGTCGTTCATGAGGGCCAGCGGACCAACCAGCAGGAAGAAGAACAGAACCGGGAACCAGAACATGTGCGGCAGGGTGTTAATCTGTTGCGAAGCATCCGAAATCAGCGAGCCCAGCGAGTAGTTGGGGTACTTAATACCGATGCCGATGAAGGAGTAGGCAACCTCAGAGAGCACAGCGCTCATGATGCCGCTGGTAAAGTTCAGAACCAGCAGAGAGCCGATGTTCGGAACCAGGTGGCGCATCACAATCTTAAAGGGGTGCACACCCATGTAGCGTGCAGCCTTCACGAAGTCGCGGTTGATGAGGGACTGCGCCATTGCACGAATAACACGGGCGCTACCCATCCAGCCGAAGGTAATCAGCACTGCAGAGAGCAGAATCCAGGTGGGAACACTCTTCTGAATCTGCTTACCAACCTGACCGTTAATCAGAATTGCCAGAATCAGCAGCGAGGGAACCATGATCAGGGTCTCAAGGATGAACAGCATGATCTTGTCGATCCAGCCGCCGAAGTACGCCATCACACAGCCGTAGACTGCGGAGATGAACACGGTGACCAAACCAACGATCACACCAATTTCGAGAGAGGTCCAGACGGCCTCAACCATCATGGCGAACACGTCGTTACCCGCAATGGTGGTACCAAACCAGTGGTCAGCCGAGGGGCCTTCACCAAGCGCCATGTAGTCAATGTCGTTGGGCTTGTACTTGGTCAGGTACTTACCGAACAGGCCGAACAGACCCATGCCGATGAACACGGACAGGCCGAAGACTGCAGCCTTGTTACGCAGGAAGCGGCGCAGAATAATAACGCTCTTGTTGATGACCTTGAAGTCACCGTTCTCCTGTACCACCGGTACGGAGGAAGTTGCAGTTACCTGGCTCATGAGATCCTCACTCGGGGGTCGACGATGGTGGTAGCGATATCAGCGATAATCGCACCGACGGCGAACAGTGCAGAACCGTACGCAAGGGTCACGGTCGCAGCGTTCACGTCCTGCGAGGAAATGGAGTCAATCGACCACTTACCGATACCGGGCCATGCAAAGACGGTCTCGGCGAAGAATGCACCCGCAAAAATCATCGGAATCTGGTACGCGATGGACTGTGCCACGGGAATGAAGGAGACGCGCAGTGCGTGGCGAGTAATCGCCTGGTTACGGGTCAGACCCTTAGCACGAGCGGTACGCACGAAGTCAGCGTTCACGTTATCGAGCAGGTACTGACGCTGTGCAATCTGGTAACCAGCCCAACCGAAGATGGTCATACAGAAGGTCGGCACGATATAGTGCGCCGCCATATCGATTGTGATTTCCCAGAATCCAGTCAGACCCGGAGTCGAAATACCGGTCACGAAGAAAATCTTCTCTCCACCATTAGCAACGGCGATGTTGTTGATAGTGGTCGCGCCCTGCTGCACCACGAAGTATGCAACGGGAGCGGGGATGATGTAGACCAGGTAGGAGTAACCGGTGATAACACGGTCAGAGAATTTGTACTGGCGAGCTGCCGAGTACACGCCCAGGGCAATACCAATCACAATCGAGAGAATGGTAGCCACCAGCAGCAGGCGGGTGGAAACCCACACGCGCTGGCCAAATTCCTGGTTAATGTACGCGCCGTTGGGGCTACGGCCCCAATCGAACTTGGTGACCACATTGGTCAGCCACTGAACGTAGCGGTCCCAGGGGTTCATTTCGGGATCGAGACCCAGGGACGCGAAGTTACGGTTCACCTGCTCAGGGCTAGGCTTCGGAACCTTTTCCTGCTCCAAGAGGGCAGGCTTCAGAGCAGTAACCGCTGCAAAGTAACCCATCGTGGTCGTAATAAAGACCATGACGAGGTACGTCAGCGATCGCTGGAGGATGTACCTAAACATGGGACGGTTCCCCTCCTTGTGTAGATGTCGGTGTCATTGGCATGTGTGTCATGCTCCCCTAGCGCACTGCTTCGTGATGGCTGTCACTAGGAGCATAGTTACTTTATCTTATATAGCTCGTAACGCTTCCACCAAACCCACATTGGGTACTTTCACCCCTTAGAACAGCCTGTACGCAAGTTAAAAAAGTGCTGAATAAAAAAATGCCCCGGAATACCGGGGAAAAGGGGCGGATTAACAATTTTTACGAAAATTTTACATCCGAAACAATTAACCCCAGATAGGGACGTAATAACCTTTTCGATAAGCGGTTTAACAGGGGAAAACACCACGTAAACCCACCGTTTAAGGGACTAAGCCAACACTTCCAACCCCTAAACCAAGCACTAAGGCACACCTCTTAAGTGCGCTATTTAAGGCAACGCACCCAAAAGCGGCGCCCCAGCGCAAGCAAAATGCTCGCACCGGGGCGCCGCCTCTACAACTCTATGAAAGAGCAACTAGCCCCTAATGCTCGAATCCTTTGAGCCAGCAACCCACTCATCCGAGGCTTCTAGAGTCAACGATTCGGCAATCGACCTACGGGTAGGGCCCCGCATGCTTTTCAGAGCCTGCGCATCCTTCGCCGCCATCTCTGGAGTAATCACCGGAATCGCGCCGGTCGCCGCACGGGCAATATCAACAGCCGGCTCAGTCTCCAGAGTCGTCGCCAGCGCATCCTCACGAATGAAGAACAGAAGCAGCGTAGATACCAGGCCCAGCGGCACCAAGTACAGGAAAAGCGGAATCAGCGCATCGTTATACGCATTCACAATGATGCCGTGCACCGGCTCCGGCAAAGACGCCACCAACTCAGGAGTCAGAGACGAAGACGCATGACTACCCGAAGACTGCAGCGCCTGCTGCGGCATACGCTCAGAAATCAGCGAGGTCAGACGCGAGGTGAACAGACCACCCACCAGCGAGGCACCCACAGTAGCACCCACCTGACGGAAGAAGTTATTCGACGCCGTCGCGGTACCAACCACGCTCACCGGGAACGCGTTCTGAACAATCAGAGTCAAGAACTGCATGGACATACCCAGACCGGCACCCATCACCGCAAGGTACGTACAGAACAGCCAGGTCGGAGTCTCAACAGTCACGGTCGACAGCAGGAACAGACCCAGCGCCACAATCGCGGTACCGGTCGTCACATAACGCTTATAACGACCGGTCTTCGACACCACGCGGCCCGTCACAATCGACACCACCAACATGACACCCATCATCGGAATCATCAGCAGACCAGCCACCGTAGCGCTTACACCCAGCGCCATCTGCAGGTAGGTCGGGATGTACTCCACCGCACCGAACATCGCCACACCCAGCGCCAGCGAAGCACCCAGAGTCAGCAGGAAGTTACGGTTCTTGAACAGGTACATGGGCATAATCGGCTCAGCCGCACGGTTCTCCACCGGGATGAACACCAGCGCAGCAACCACTGAGAAAATCAGCAGACCAATAATCTGCGGTGAAATCCACTCGTACTGGTTACCGCCCCAAATCGTGGCAAGCACGAGCGCACTCGTACCCGCCATCAGAATCAGCGAACCAAGGTAGTCAATGTTGTGCTTCTCGCGCTCACGGAACGGGCGGTGTGGCAGCAAGAAAATTACCGCAAGAATCGACAGAATAGCCAGCGGCAAGTTCAGCCAGAACGCCCAACGCCAACCCGGGCCCTCAGTAATCCAGCCGCCAATCAGTGGACCAGCCACCGACGAGAACGCGAAAACGCCACCGATAATACCCATGTAGCGGCCTCGGTCGCGGGGAGGAATCACATCAGCAATCACCGCCTGAGAAAGAATCATCAGGCCACCGCCACCCAGACCCTGCAGGGCGCGAGCAAAAATCAGCCAGTTCATGTTCTGCGCGAGCGCGCCAACAATCGAACCCGCCATGAAAGCGACAATCGCAAAAATCAGGAAGGGCTTGCGTCCGAACTGGTCAGAAAGCTTGCCGTAAATCGGCATCGTAATCGTCGAAAGCAGGATGAAAATAGTAA
>NZ_JAPWAL010000032.1:0-6469 GCF_041432905.1 Rothia sp. 27098_8_161
CGAGCACCGTTAATGGAGACGGTAGCTACAGGAACACCGGCGGGCATCTGAACGATTGACAGCAGCGAGTCCATGCCCTCGAGGTTCTTCAGACGCACCGGAACACCAATCACGGGTAGTGCGGTGACGGAAGCGAGCATACCGGGCAGGTGAGCAGCACCTCCAGCACCAGCAATAATCACGCGGATACCGCGGCTGTGAGCCTTCTTGCCGTACTCAATCATGTCTTCGGGCATGCGGTGAGCAGAAACAACATCGGCCTCGTAAGGGATGCCGAACTCGTCAAGAACCGTGGCGGCAGCCTCCATAACTGACCAGTCCGAATCCGAACCCATCACAATGCCAACAATCGGCTGGGAAGAATCATAGGGAGACTGAGACATAATCCTCATATCCTTTCAGAATGCGGTGGCGAACCACCATTAATAGGGTGCGTCGGATACGCAGGATGTGCTCACCCCACGCACCGGCTAAAACAGGGACTACAGGGGGCGGCCGTCACGCAAAATGGAAGCGGCATTCGCGGCGCTGTGGCGCAGCGCCTCAAGCTCAGCCACCGTACCGGAAATATTCACATGACCAATCTTGCGGCCTGGACGGGTTTCCTTGCCGTAGAAGTGAATCTTTGCGCGCGGCTCAGTCGAAAGCGCCAGCGGGTAGACACCGAAAATGTCTTCGTTCTCGCCGCCCAGGTAGTTCTTCATCACGGCAACACCCTCCAGCACGGAAGTGTCACCCAACGGCAAATCCAGTACAGCACGCAGATGCTGCTCAAACTGGCTGGTCACCGAGCCGTCCTGAGTCCAGTGGCCGGTATTATGCGGGCGCATTGCCAGCTCATTGATGTAGAAGCCGGCGGGGGAGCCGGGCACCTCAAACATCTCAACAGCCATGACACCGGTCACGCCCAGCTCGGAGGCAATAGTGACCGCGGTGGCGGCAGCGGCTTCAGCAACCTCGGGGTCTAGATCCTGAGCGGGGGCAATGACCTCGTCACAGATGGAGTTCACCTGAATGGTCTCAACAACCGGCCAGGGGCGTACCTCGCCGCTTTCACGGCGAGCCACCAATGCGGAGAGTTCACGGGTGAAGGGTACCTTCTCCTCGGCAAGCAGAGCGGAGAAATCGGTGCGGGAAGGTAACTGCTCAAACCATGCAGCACTGCGCTCGCGAGCCTCCTCTGGGGAATCCAGAACGAGTACGCCCTTGCCGTCGTAGCCGCCGCGCGGGGTCTTCAGAACCACAGGCCAGCCAATCTCATCACCGAAAGCAAGCAGCTCATCCAAAGTGCTCACTTGAGCCCAGCGAGGGTTCGGCAAACCCAGACGCTCGACAGCCTGGCGCATGAGGAGTTTATCCTGTGCGTACTGCAGAGCCTCCGGGTGGGGTTGTACATTTACGCCCTCTGCTATGAGGGTGTGCAGAAAATCGGTGGGCACATGCTCATGGTCGAAAGTGATGACATCCTTGCCGCGAGCAAATTCGCGGAGGGTGTCCAAATCCTTGTAGTCCCCGACGGGGGCGGTACGTACCGCTGCCACGGCGCCGACGGTGGGCGCCTCCGCGAGAATCTGCAGGTTAAGGCCAAGGTTAGTTGCTGCGGGAGCCATCATGCGGGCCAGCTGGCCACCGCCGATGACACCAATTACGGGTCCAGTCACAGGGTAAGTCACATCACCTAAGTGTACCTGGTTCGGAGTGCTTATGGGAGTAAGACCACATTAAGTCGCAGATTGGGGTCAACGGGGCTTCAGAGCCCAATATTTGGGCGTAAATACCGGAAGAAATCGTAAAAACCTGCCTTCTGCACGGTCAGGCAGAGACGAAACTATCAGCGCATGATGAAAAGAGTCACTCGGTGGCTGAGAGATCTATGGAAAAACTCCCCGAGGGACAAACAACGCACCGGAACTGTATTAACATGGAAGAGCTTGTAAAAGAGACCGAAGCACCATGCAGTGACAACGTAACCAACGCTCACCGTTGCAGCATCGGCACCTTTTTCTTTGATAAAATCCCGCTAGATAGGCCACGCATGAGTGCACAGACGAAACTGACCATTACCGAACGCTTGAAATCCCTCTGGGACAGCTACGGTATTGAGGTACTCAAATTCGGTACCGTGGGCGGTGCCGCCTTCATCGTCAACTCTGTGACGGTGTGGGTGCTGATGATGACCATCATGTCGGAGTCCCACACCAAGGCGAAAATTGTAGCGAGTGTTGTCGCAACCATCTTCTCCTGGCTCATGAACCGCCTGTGGACCTTCCGCGACTCCCGCTCCGAAAACTGGAAGCGCGAAGCACTCGAATTTGGTCTGGTGAACCTGCTCGGTATTCTCGTCGAAGCCGGCTGTGTGGCATTCAGTACCTACGTGCTGAACCTTCGTACCCCCGAGGCGTCCTTCATCTCCGGTACGATTATCGGTACCATACTGGGTACCATTCTTCGCTACTTCCTCTACCGATTCTGGGTGTACGGATCGCACCGCAAGCAGGTTGAAAAGGGCGAAGGCACCGATCACGAAGAGCTCGGCCGCATGTTTGATGAGGCTGCTGCCATTCTCGAAGGCGAAGAACCCACCAAGCAGAAGGCACGCCTTGAGACGTCTGCATCCGAGGCGCAGCCGAAGCCCGGCTTGCAGAACTACTAAGCTCCTCGGAATGTAGAAACAGCATAGTTAGAACGTTACATAACAATCCATCCCCCGATACGAACGGTATCGGGGGATGGATCATTTAAAGTCCTATGTGCATGTTGGTGATCCGGGCGGTCGTTAGCCATCCGTGCGATTTTTCGGGTAACAGTGGAGGAGTACTACGCGCGGGGAAGCTCGACCGCACGCTCGGCAACCATCAGAGACGCCAGCTGCCCATCCTGCCAGTTGACGCTCGGATCAGCCACAAACACCGCATGCCCCGAAACCAAAATAGCTAGCACCTCCAGCAGAGCGCTCAGAGCCGCCTCCGAAGCATCAAAACCGTAGTCGGGGCTCAACTCCAGTGAGAGCGCCCGCTGCCCCGAAGGTAGCATGTATCCCGCCGTGCGATAGGTCTGTGCCTGCGTAAGAACCTGCTCGTAGGCTTCCGCGTAGCTGAAACCCTCAATGATTTCTGCCGAATCATTGGGAAGCAGACCCGAGTACTGGTCGCCAAAGCTGCGCACCAGGGCGCAGTAATCGAGTACCTCCTCGGCGTGCGGAGCCAGTGCCTGCAGATTGTCGGTGTAGGAAAGAGCCAGCGGTGCACGGTCGACCGCCAGAAGGTACGCGGGGTCATTCGTGTAGCCCGCCTCCTGCTCGGTGCAGACCGCGGCAACCAGAGGCTCATCCTGATCAAGGATCGCGCCCACGCGTAGCGCCGCCAGACCCAGAACAATAGTGCGCCAGTGCAGGGGAGCCTGCAGGTCAAAACCTTCATCGGGCGTCAGTTCACATTCTTCAACCAGCAGGTTTGCGCTCTTGTCTACCCAGTTCATGAGGACCCTGCCGGAGAGCTCAATGCGCTCGCCTGCCGCCGAATACCAGATCAGGGCGGGGGTCTGCTGAGCACTGAGTTTCTCGAAGAAACGGTTCAGAGTCGTGGGTGCGGAAGCGCTGGTGGGGGAGAGAATAACCATGGGTTTCACTCTACCTCACGGTTCAGAGGGAGCGGAGGTAGAGGGGTGGTTCTGCGGGGAGGGGAGTACCCGTTACCGGGCTAGAAAAGTACAGAAGTAAAGTAAAAACTTCTAAGGGGTGCTTGAAAAACCTAATGATGAAAAACCTTTGCACCACCTAAGGTCCTATTTTGAAATATGGCATGCAGATAAATTGGAAATATAAATGTTTCGCAATAAGCCTGGAAAAAAATATGCAGAGCATGGGTATCGAAAAGATAAACTTTTCTTTTTGAATGTCCTGAAAATTTCTGGGAGTGGGGTTTGGGGGATTCCTGCAGGGGTAACTTTCCTTATATTTGGAGTCAAGATACTGAATTTGCATGCAGTGGTAACTGGTCCTAAAAAGGGGAAACTTGAGGCTGACTCAAGATGTGACTGGGGGCAAGTGAAGGGGTGAAAAATATATAAAGGTCAAATTCACATTAAATATGAAGATTGTAACAAGTACATCTAAACATTGATTAAGTCTAGTTTGACGAAGCGGCGTGTCGCACGTCTAATAGATATATAAGCGTGTTTTGCTCCGGAAGGGACCGTAGAGGCCAGAGCAAACCATGCCACACCATACACATGAAGATTCCGTCTACGACGGATCCGCAGACTCATTATGCTCACAATGAGAACACGGAAGGAAAACCCATGGGCTCCTACATTGCATCCGACCGCTCCGTCGCGGCCGCGCGCGCATCAGGCGCTCAGCACCGTAGCATGAATCCCACTCCACCCCTCGAAAAAATCGCCGATGTCTTTCTCTCAGAAGCAGAACGAGCCAAGCAGCTCAACCCCCCTCCCTGCGCCGACGTGTGGACCGCCGCGGCAGGGCTCTACGGAACCGAAGGCGAAGACGGAGAACTCGCCTGGCAAGCTGAAGCGCTCTGCGCCCAAACTGACCCCGAGGCCTTCTTCCCTGAGAAAGGAGGCTCCACCCGAGACGCCAAAAGGGTATGCGGCGTATGCCCCGTGCGCGAAGAATGTCTACAATATGCAATGGACAATGACGAGCGCTTCGGAATCTGGGGCGGGCTGTCAGAACGTGAACGCCGCCGACTGCGCAAGCAGACGAGCTAAGCCAGGAAGGTACCACCTACATGCAGACTGCACGACTATGCTCCCGCCAGACCTGCCAACGAGAGGCGACTGTTACTCTCCACTACTCCTATGCAGACTCCACGGCACTTATCGATGCACTCTCTGAATTCCGCGAACCCCACGCCTATGACCTCTGCGACCATCACGCTGCACGGCTGACTGCACCCCAGGGTTGGCGAGTGGTCTACAAGGTACCCGTTCAAGACACCACCGAATCCTAGAATTCAAAACCAAGAATTAAACACCCGAATGTAAAGAACCTTCCGCGAATTCATGCGGAAGGTTCTTTGCATATGAGAAACTGGCAGATAGCATAGACACCCGCAACTCACCCAAACACCGACCACTCGAAAAGAACGCGAGATCCATGACCAAAGAAACACACCGAGGGATGTGGGGCGCACTGCGCCCGGCCATCCGTCGCACCAGTGCCGAAGAACTACTCCACGCCCGACGCGCTGAAATTAAAGCCAGTGAACCGACTCCGTACACCGGCGCCTTCGGACGCATTGCAGCAGACGTACCCACCGTCGCCGAAGAACCCGACCTGCCCACCGGGAGCGTACCCGTCGTCCCTGCACGCAGCAAACTACGCGAACAGGGCGTCGGCACCCGCGTGCGCACCCGCACGAACGTCTCCACCGGTTTCGTGCCCCTCGTACGAGACTCGAAGACCACCCCCAAAAACCCGACGCTCAGCGACCTCAATCGCGAAACCATGCAGAAGGCCGCTGAAGCAGAAGCCAAAAATGCGGTCGAAGCACAAACCATCGATACCTCGGAGGCGGCAAGCGCCTCCACCGCCGGACGCAAGTACCGCACCGAAACCACCCGTACAGGTCACACTCACACGGTCGCAGACCCCAACGCGCCGCTGTCCTCCCTGGCGGCCTCACCCGAAGCAGCAGAACGTGCCGCAGCCCGCGAAGATGCCGTGGAAGACACCCCGCGCTTCCTCAAGCTCCGCGCAACCCTCATCGCGCTCACAGTACCGCTGACCGTACTCATGATTGCGATCCGCACCGTAGCCTCCGCCCCCTTCCTCTGGTTTGAATACCACCGCCCCGGATTCCCCGAAGACAGCTACGGCTACTACCTCATCGAGAGGATGCGCCTGGGCTCCTACGGCGTGGACTACATCAACAACTTCGCGCCGCGAGAATACCTCGCCCGCGTCACCACCGGTGCCGACAATACCCTCGCCTTCACCGAAGCAGAAGTGAACCACATGCACGACGTGAAGTGGGTACTGCTTGTCGCCATCATAGCTGTTGCCGCGCTCTTCCTACTGACGCTCTTTAGTAGCATCTCCCTGCGCGAGCGCTCCCCCGGAACCATCCGCCGTAGCCTCTTCTCTGGTGCTTGGATTACCCTGGGACTCATCGCGGTGCTCGGCGTTATGGGTTTCTTCAATTGGGAATGGCTGTTCACCACCTTCCATCAGGTGTTCTTCCCGCAGGGCAACTGGGAGTTTTCCGTACGAAGCTCGCTCATTCGCCTCTACCCGCCGCAATTCTGGATCGATGCAGCAATCGCTGTAGCGGTCCTCATGGCAGCGCAGATTACCCTCCTGCTCGTGGCCACCTGGCCCACCAAATACCGCAAGCTCAAGGCAGAACGCCGCCGCCAGGAACGCCAGGAGCTGCGCGTCAAGCTTGCTTCCGCACGAGTCGGTGACAACTAGAAATCATCAGCCACTTCACCGTGCAAGCCAGCGCGG
>NZ_JAPWAL010000033.1:0-5403 GCF_041432905.1 Rothia sp. 27098_8_161
CCCGACAACTGAGAAGGCTTACGAGACTCCAACCCCTCAAGCTTCAACGCCTCCAGCAGCTCACGGTAGTAGTCCATATCAACCCCACCTGAAAACGCACCCAGCCGGGTCGGGAAGAGAATATTGTCCTTAACGCTCAAGTGCGGGTACAGAATAGGGCGCTGAAAAACCACACCCACCGAGCCGCGCTCCAGAGGCTGACCAGCATAGGTCACCCGACCCGCGCTCGGATCCTCCAAACCGGCAATAATGCGCAGCAGAGTGGACTTACCCGTACCCGAAGAACCAACCAGAGAAATCAGCTCACCGGGATGCACATCCAGGTCGATCTCATTCAGAACCGCCGTATCGGGGCCAAAGGTCTTAGCGACGCCTCGAATACGCAGGCCTTCAAAAGGCTCCGCCACGGCAGATGAGTAGGATGCAGAAGTCATTCCCCCATTATCGCCGAAACTCGCACCCGGTACGGGCGCAGAAGATAAGCGCCGTCATAAAAAGGTGCGTGAACCTCACACCGGAGTCTCATGCGAGCACCCTAGCTCGGGCGCACCAGCAGACGACCCTGCGACGTAACATACGCCACACCGCCCCACAGGAAGACCAAGAAACCGGTACCAATCACCATCAGCACAATACCCAGCGGGTTCACCACGTTCGCGGCGCTTAAATGCACGCCGGTAGAAACCATTGCACCCATACCGAAGGAGAAACCCCACAGGCTCATGGAGAAGCCGCCCTCCATAATCCAGGGCAGCAGGCGCATCAGGAAAATCAGCTGCAAAATGCCGTAACCGGTCATGATGAGGAAGAACCAGTCCACCATGCCACCATTAGCCGCAAGATACGCGTTACCTCCTACAAACGGCGGAGCCAACTGCACACCCATCAGACCGCGCTCACCAACATTCATCGGAGCCAGGTTACGCAGACGATTCAAGATCGCAGACTCAACGCTGAACCACGAGATCAGGCCCGCGCCGAAGAAAAACATCGCCGCGTCCTTCCAACCCATCATGCCCATCGCGGTTGCCGTCGCAAAGTTCGTCGCAACTGTCGGCAGGTAGAGTACCGGAGTGGTCGCCTCCGCCACATGGGTACCGCGCCACATACCCGCTATACGGTGGGAGGCAAAGTACAGCTGCCCCAGAGCACCAAGAATCGCCAGAGCATAACCCAGGTAGGACAGGTACGGGAAGATCGTTGCGCCCATCTGCGCGGTCGTCGCCGGAATCAGCGAAAAGAAGCAGCACCGGACCGGATGCGCCCACTGCTCCCGCAACCACTGGCGGAAATTCAACAGCGCAACAAACATGGCGGCAATCAGAATCAGCCACACCACAGCGGTGAAGGCAAGAATCGCCTCACCCACCCAGGCGGGAGTCATACCCGCGGAGGCGGCAGCACGCCATGCCGCACCCAGGGCGCCGGTACCCAGTGCCATCGCAAAGTAGTTGACCGGAATCGGGAAGGGACGAGCGGTAGCCTGCGCCGAGGGAGTAGAAGAAGCCGGTAAAGGCTGAGTCATGAATAAATCCTTGAGGTCTGTTTTAGCCCGCCCATCAGGCGAGCTGAACTAGGCTGATAAGAACGAGGTGAGTGCACTGTTTGCTTTAACGGGCTCGTCGCAGATATATTCCAGAACATACGAGCAGAGCGGCAGAGAGCAGGCATAAAAAATCGCCCCCGACGCCTAAACGTCGAGGGCGACTACTAGCTCATGCTAGAAGCTACAGGTACATACCTTATGCAGCAACGGCAGCCGGATCAACCGGGATGCCGGGGCCGAAGGTGGTAGCAACGGTTGCCTTGGAGATGTAACGACCCTTAGCCGAAGAGGGCTTCAGGCGGTTAACCTCTTCCAGAGCTGCCTGGAAGTTCTCCTCCAGCTGCTCAGCGGTGAAGGAAGCCTTACCGATAATGAAGTGCAGGTTGGAGTTACGGTCAACGCGGAAGTCAATCTTACCGCCCTTGATGTCTGCAACAGCCTTTGCAACATCCATGGTCACGGTACCGGTCTTGGGGTTCGGCATCAGGTTACGGGGACCCAGGATCTTACCCAGGCGGCCGACCTTACCCATCATGTCCGGGGTTGCAACCGCTGCGTCGAAGTCGGTCCAGCCGCCAGCGATCTTTGCAATCAGCTCGTCGGAACCAACGAAGTCAGCGCCAGCTGCCTCAGCCTCAGCAGCCTTGGGGCCTGCTGCGATAACGACCACACGAGCGGTCTTACCGGTGCCGTTGGGCAGGTTCACGGTGCCGCGAACCATCTGATCTGCCTTACGGGGGTCAACGGACAGACGCATTGCAACCTCAACGGTTGCGTCGGTCTTGGTGGAAGAGGTTTCCTTCGCCAGGGCGACTGCCTCAGCGGGGGTGTAGAGCTTACCCTCTTCAATCTTGGCTACAGCTGCCTGGTACGCCTTGCTGCGCTTTGCCATCTGCTTTTCTCCTTATGCAGTTGTGGTCTCGTGAGCCGCGCTCGGCTCTGCCACATCCCGTCCATATGACGGGCATTTACAAGTTCTGTGTAGAAAAATCTACGATGCCGGTTACTCGGCTATTCGGCGAACCGAAATTACTCGACGGTGATACCCATGGAACGAGCGGTACCTGCGATGATCTTGGAAGCAGCATCCAGGTCGTTTGCGTTCAGGTCGGGCATCTTGGTCTCAGCGATCTCGCGCACCTGAGCTTCGGTCAGCGAACCAACCTTGGTGGTGTGAGGAACAGCGGAGCCCTTAGCAACGCCAGCAGCCTTCTTGATCAGCTGGGAAGCCGGAGGAGTCTTGGTGATGAAGGTAAAGGAGCGATCCTCGTAGACGGTAATCTCAACGGGGATGATGTTACCGCGCTGTGACTCAGTTGCAGCGTTGTATGCCTTGCAGAACTCCATGATGTTTACACCGTGCGAGCCCAGTGCGGGGCCGACGGGGGGAGCCGGGTTAGCGGCGCCTGCCTGGATCTGCAGCTTGATGAGGCCAGTGACCTTCTTCTTGGGAGCCAATGTAGGGTCCTTTTCTTAGCTGGGAACCGACGCACAGGAGCGTACGCCGGCAAGACGGTGACCGTGGCGCGGTCACCCGTGCATCCACATGAAAGCGTGACATGCGCATACACAAACCAACATTCTAGCGTTAATCAACGACTTAATCCAGCGCCAGCTGGTAGAAAGACTAAACCCCGTCTGCACAGCTAATACCGCCTATGAAGCCGACACAAAATATGAGCCTCGCACCAACAGTGCGAGGCTCATATTCACACGCTAGAAGCGTTAAATCTTTTCGATCTCGGTGAAGCTCAAGGTCACCGGGGTGTCGCGACCGAAGACGGAAATCATCACGACAATCTGCTGGGACTCGCCCTTAATCTCCGAAACGGTAGCGTCCATACCTTCGAAAGCACCGGACTTCACGCGGACGTTCTCTCCCACAGTGTAGTCAGACTCGATAACGGGCTTGGAAACGGGAAGGCCCTGACTCTGCTGCTGCTCTTCGAAGACCGGCAGGAGCATGTCGAAAACTTCGTCCATGCGCAGCGGGACCGGGTTGTATGCATCCTGACCCACGAAGCCAGTGACTCCGGGGGTGTGGCGGACAACGCCCCAGGAGTGGTCCGTCAGTTCCATACGCACCAGAACGTAACCGGGAACGCGTACTCGGCGGATGGTCTTCTTCACGGTGTTCTTGAACTCAACCACGGTCTCCATGGGAACCTGAACCTCGAAGATCTCATCTTCAGCCTCCAGGTTCTGGATACGGGTCTCGATACCGGTCTTCACCTTGTTCTCGTAACCGGAGTAGGTGTGCACCACATACCAGTCGCCCATCTGACGGCGCAGCTTAGACTTAAATTCTTCCAGAGCGTCGACTTCCTCAGCCGCCTCAGTAGCTGCTTCAGCTACCTCGACAGCCTCGGTAGCTTCCTCAGCCTGCTGCTCAATAGTCTCAGACTCCTCAGTAGCCTCAGCAGCGGCTACCTCGACCTCTTCAATCTCGGATACCAGTTCCTGCTCGGACACGTCGCTCCTACTTTCTATCGTTAATCATCTAGAGGGGACTCCCACTCGCCAATGGACTGAGGGAAATTACTGATGGGGCACCCCAGATAAGGATGCAACCGGTACTAGTTACGCTGAATCGTTCCGTTACCAAAAATCCAGAATGCTCCCTGGCCGAAAAGATAATCCAGACCAGAAATGAGCAAGAGCATCACCACGACGAAGAACAGAACAGCAAAGAAGTAGCCAACCAGTTCGCGTCCGGTAGGAGTAGTAACCTTCTTCAACTCCGCAATAACTTCACGGAGGAATGCAAAAATACGGCCGAAGAAACCAAGCTTCTTATCGCTCTTCAACGATGCGCCGGACTTAACAGCCTTCTCGGCGGTAGCAGACGATGCCATTTCTTCTGCCCCTTTCTGAGTCTAAAAAAGTACGCCCGGGGAACGGGCGTACGAAGATGTTATTGAGGCAATAAAAGCAGGGCGGACAGGACTCGAACCTGCAACCTGCGGTTTTGGAGACCGCTGCTCTACCAATTGAGCCACCACCCTTCGAAGCGTTAACTTCAGGTGTGAGAGTTGCTTCTCACTTGCTGCTCCTCCATTGCCTCCTAGGCCACGGCTTTAGAGGGGCAAACAATTACACCCTTGCGGGTGCAGAACTAACTCTAAACCATCTTTCGGGGCCGATGCAACTTTAGAGTGTAATATTTTTCGAAAAACCTCTTGAGATACCTTCACGAAGGGTTCCACATCACCGCTGGTGACCCTTATCCTATTACAAGGAACGCCGCCCACACCCGCGCCTATCACGCGCAGATTGGTCCTACACGCGCATTCCCATCACCTATTTCCTTGTCGACTTCACGCCGGCAGCGCACACGAAGAAAGAGAAGAGAGCCCTATGGCGCGTATTTCAAGCCGCATCGGTGCCATCGCACCCTCCGCCACCCTTGCCGTCGACGCAAAGGCAAAAGCACTCAAGGCTCAGGGACGCCCCGTCATTGGTTTCGGTGCAGGCGAACCGGACTTCCCCACCCCCGCGCACATTGTGGATGCCGCACGCGAAGCGCTCAACGACCCTAAGAACTTCCGCTACTCCCCCGCATCCGGTCTTCCCGAACTGAAGAAGGCAATTGCCGAAAAGACCCTGCGCGACTCCGGTGTGGAGATTGACCCCTCCCAGGTCGTCATCACCAACGGCGGCAAGCAGGCCGTCTACCAGGCATTCGCAACCGTCATCGACGAAGGTGACGACGTCCTACTGCCCGCGCCCTACTGGACCACCTACCCCGAATGCATCCGCCTGGCAGGCGGTAACCCCATCGAGGTATTCGCCGGTAGCGACCAGCACTATAAGGTCACCGTCGAACAGCTCGAAGCCGCCTACACCCCCGCCACCAA
>NZ_JAPWAL010000034.1:0-4849 GCF_041432905.1 Rothia sp. 27098_8_161
ATTGCGCGTGCTTTGATTCGTCGTGCTCCGGTGGTGCTTTTTGATGAGCCGCTGGCGAGCGTGGATGAGGAGATGAGCGCGAGTATCCGTGCGGATATTGTGCGTCTGCACGAGCGCTACGGTTTTACGGGCCTGTACGTGACCCACGATCAGAATGAGGCGCTCATGCTGGGGCAGCGGGTCGCGGTGATGGATTCCGGTTACCTGGTGCAGGTTGATAATCCGGAGCGTCTGCTGGCGCATCCGCATACTCTGCAGGTGGCGAAGCTTTTGGCGGCTCCCGCGCTGAACCTATTGGAGCTTGAGGACTCGGAGTTTCTTCCTGCCGGGTGTGAGCTTGCGATTCGTGCGACTGCTTTGCACCCCGTGGCGGCAGATGCTGCTCACCCCCTGCCGGTGCAGGTTCTCGGCTGCCGTCACCTGGTCGGTGGCATGCTGTACCGCGGGCGTCTGCTGGATGCGGTTTCCCTACCGCTGAAATCCCCGCGAGCTTCAGTGGAAACGGAGCTGAGCACCCAAATGTATGCCCGAGTGCGTGCGGGTCAGGAGCTTGAGTTCTTTATCCCGGATGCGCAGGGCACCGCCTCCCTAAACGTGGGGGAGCGGGTGCACCTGGGTGTGGTTGCTGAGCGGTGTTTCTTGTTCTCGGACGGAAAGCGTTTTTACCTCTAAAGCAGAGTGCGCCGGGCCTTTCAGAGGGGAGAAAGCGCGGGTTAATCGACTTAAAGAGGGGCTTTAAGTGATTAACCCCGCTTAATCACGTTTTTAACTTGCGACTCGGGCTTTAACCTGAGATGATAAATGAACCAAAGACCGCCGGTCTAGAACTATGTCCTTTATCGCCACCTCGATGGAGACGAAGAACAGAGTTCTGATAAGAGCAGATTTCACTAGAAATTGCCGCCCGCGTAGGTAACTCGAAGTGAATAGCCGTTGCCCTCATGTAGGGTGCCGTCTATCGTGCCTCGTACGCCTACGCGTCGGGGCATTTTTTATTGCTTGCAATAAGTGCTTCGAGGCTCTACCGGCGACCTTACAAGAATCGGAAGAAGGAACTACCATGGCGACTCAGGAAAAGATCGCTGCAGTATCCGAGCTGAAGGAACTCTTCGAAGCTTCGAACGCAGTCATCCTGACCGAATACCGCGGTCTCACTGTTGCACAGCTCAAGGAGCTGCGCCGCGCACTCGGTGCAGAGACCGAATACGCCGTGGTGAAGAACACGCTGGCTGCTATCGCAGCTAAGGAAGCTGGCATCGACGCATTCGAAGGCCACCTCCAGGGTCCCTCCGCACTGGCATTCATCAAGGGCGACCTGATTGATGCTGCTAAGGGCCTGCGTGACTTTGCCAAGGCTAACCCCCAGCTGATCGTGAAGAACGGTTACTACGAAGGTGCCGCTCTGACCGAGGACGACGTCAAGCGCTACGCTGACCTGGAATCCCGCGAGGTTCTGCTGTCCAAGGTTGCAGGTGGCGCAAAGGCAGCCATCGCACGCATCGCACAGGTTGCAGACGCACTGCGCGTCAAGCTGGAGGAGCAGGAAGGCGCAGCTCCCGCTGCTGCCGAGGAAGCTTCGGAAGAGGCATAAGCCCCTTTCGTGCTACTGCACCAGCGCTGAGATACTCAGCAGCGTGAACGCGAATAGCGTGTAACGCATCCTAAATTTGACCGACCCTTTCGGGGTAGGTACTGAAGTTTTACACCGCGGGCGTCAGCCCGCACCAGATAGTGAAGGAGCCAAACAATGGCTAAGCTGTCCATCGAAGAACTCATTGCAGCATTCAAGGAACTGTCCCTCGTTGAGGTTTCCGAGTTCGTCAAGGCATTCGAGGAAGAGTTCGACGTCACCGCAGCTGCTCCCGTTGCAGTTGTAGCAGGCGGCGCAGCAGGCGAGGCTGCTGAAGAGAAGTCCGAGTTCGACGTTATCCTGGAGTCCGCTGGCGACAAGAAGATCGCAGTGATCAAGGAAGTTCGTGCCCTGACCTCCCTCGGCCTGAAGGAAGCAAAGGACCTGGTTGACAGCGCTCCCAAGGCTCTGCTCGAGGGCGTTTCCAAGGAAGACGCTGAGAAGGCTAAGGAGCAGCTCGAGGCTGCTGGCGCAACCATCACCCTCAAGTAATCGACTTCTTCTCGATTCTTACGCGGGCGGTGCATCCATCGGATGCGCCGCCTCGCGGCATTTAACGGCCCCGCACCTACTCCGGTATGAAGACTGGGGGAGGTTCGGGGCTTCGTCGTGCCCGCTCTTTTCTCCTGTAGCAAACGGGGCATGCGCCACATAATCGGCAGGTGGCGGTATAAGCCGCTGTGGCCGCCCTGTGCCTCGGATGAGAGAGGCTGAGAGCACTGTGGTTCCTCTCTCCTGGAGCCCGGCAATGGGGGAGAGGTGCCGTATGATGGGATGAGACAACCCAGACATTCCTTTGCACGAAAGCGGATAGACATGAGCGAGCAGAAGAAAAAGAAGAAGAGCGCAACCGAGCGACCCGCCCGCGACTTGGCGGCTGAAGCACAGCAGATCCTGGACGCTTTCGGTGCCGGTGTTCGTGAAGACCGCGACTACCCGGCTCTGCACCTGGCACCTCCCGTGGGCCGTCTGAACGACCCGAACGGCCTGGTCTTCGACGGCAAGCGCTACCACGCCTTCTACCAGTACTCGCCCCTGCACCCGGAGCGTATGGTTTACTGGCGCCACGCCGTCAGTGAGGACCTGACCCACTGGACCGATGAGGGTACCGCGCTGGTTCCCGATAGCCGCTACGATTCGCACGGCTGCTACTCCGGCTCCGGCATTAAGGTTCCCGGCGGTTTTGAGTTCTTCTACACCGGTAACGTGAAGGACGAAGAAGGCAACCGCGAAACCTACCAGATTCTTGCTACCGCAGGTGAGGATGCGAAGCCGACCCGTCAGCTGCCCCCGCTGATTTCCGGCCCCGCGAAGGGCTACACCGCGCACTACCGCGACCCGCACGTCTTCGAGCGTAACGGCGAATGGTGGATGGTCATTGGCGCTCAGCGTGAGGACCTGACCGGCGCCGTGGTCGTGTACACCTCCAAGGACCGCCGCGAGTGGACTTTCCGCGGTGAGTTGGGCATCAAGGATAAGACCCTCAAGGGCACCTACATGTACGAGTGCCCCTCCCTGCTGAGCATGCGCGATGAGCTGACCGGCGAAATCCGCGACGTGCTGATTTTCAGCCCGCAGGGCATGCAGCCCCTCGGCGAGAAATACAACAACATTTTCCAGAGCGGCTACATTGTTGGTTCGCTGGATAACGAGACCCTCAAGTTCACCGTGGAGACCCCCTTTACCGAGCTGGATGCAGGTTTCGAGTTCTACGCCCCGCAGACCATCTCCGGTACCGGCCTGACCGCTGACCCGAAGGCACCGCACGATGTATGCGGCGACGCCCCGGTGATGATCGCGTGGCTGGGTAACGCTGATCAGGACGACCTGCCCTCGTGGAGCCACCGCTGGGTGCACATGTTCACCTACCCGCGTGAGCTGCACCTGCGCAACGGCAAGATTTTCCAGCGCCCGGTGCCGCAGCTCAATGACGCGATGGAGATGAACCCGCTGTACCGTGAGGAGGAGAAGGGCAAGCTCGTGGAGCTGAAGAACGCCCTGACCTTCCGTCTGCGTGGCCGCGTGAACGTCTCTGATGAGCGCGTGAAGCTGAAGATTAAGGACACTCACGGCGTGGCACTGAGCATCGTTCTGGATAAGGACTTTGTGCAGATGGACCGTGGCGGTACCCGCTACACCGAGGGTGGTAGCCTGCGCCGTCGAACCCTGAAGCGTTCGAAGATTCGCGAGTTTGACCTGCTTGTGGACGGTTCGGCTACCGAACTGTACGTGGGTGGCAAGCTGGTTGCCTCCATGGGCGCTGAGGTTATGACCGCTCGCACCTTCTTCAAGGGCGATAAGCGCCGCGTCCGCCTGACCGGTGGCGAGGTGCTGTCCCTGGAGTACGGCCGCCTCTAAGACTAAGCAACAAAATAAGATAGGGTGGTACCGATAACATCGGTACCGCCCCATCTTTTTATATGTATATGCTTATTCGTACCTGCTGGGGGCAGTCATATGGCCAGACCCATTGCCGTTGTAGTAAAGAGTACAAGTGTAGTTGCGTGGTGGAAAACCTACAATATCTGCACTACCTACAACATACCGTTGGACAAAAGTAATTTTGTACACTCCGTAGTGAGAGATGTACCCATAACGGTCCATACAGGCGCTGTAACCGCCACTAAGAACCCATCCTCGGCCAGGCCCCAAGTTATAGCCCATGTGGTACTGAGTGGAACGTACGTCGTTCCACGTAGTGGGAGGAATCCATACCGCTTGAGCTGGCGATATGCAGATACCAATAAAAAATCCGAGTGTAGCAAGTACCTTAAAAATATGACGCATCGTTGCACCTCCGTGTAAATTGATGTCTCTATTCTAACAGAGACCTAGGTTGGAGACAGTAAAAATATGGGAGGATAATGATTTGTCTTTAGAAAAATAGCGTGAAGAGATATTGCTGGCTATTGCATAAGCATAAAAGCCTACTCTCCGTGTGGAGGGTGGGCTCTCGCTTTTAAGAACTTTCCCGTGATACCATGTTTTACATTCGATATGTCAAACGTATGACATATGCATGACATGCACACACAGACATATCGCCCCAACTCATTCACAAAGCATCATCCGGTGGTGCTCCAAACAAAGGAGAGCGAGCGTGGACCACAAGTCAGTGGCACAGCGCGTGCTGAAGGACGTCGGTGGCGTCGGCAACATTCTTGCAGCCGCACACTGCGCAACCCGCCTTCGCCTCGTCCTGAAGAACCAGGACAAGGT
>NZ_JAPWAL010000035.1:0-4354 GCF_041432905.1 Rothia sp. 27098_8_161
ACCTTGTCCTGATTCTTCAGTACGAGGCGAAGGCGGGTTGCGCAGTGTGCAGCTGCAACGATGTTGCCGGCGCCACCGACGTCCTTCAGCACGCGCTGTGCCACTGACTTGTGGTCCACGCTCGCTCTCCTTTGTTTGGGGCACCACCGTATGATGCTTTGTGAATGGGGTGGGGTGACATGTCTGCATGTACATGTCATGTATATGTCATACGTTTGACATATCAGATGTAAAACATGGTATCACGGGAAAGTTCTTAAATGCGAGGGCTCACTCTCCATGTGGAGGAGTGAGCCCTCAGACATATTCAGAAATTACCGGAAACTACCTGCATAGGTGACTCCCAACGCCCAGAAAACAGCTAGAGGCGGCCATACTCCAGGGACAGCACCTCGCCACCGGTCAGGCGAACGCGGCGCTTATCGCCCCTGAAGAAGGTGCGAGCGGCCATAACCTCAGCACCCATGGAGGCAACCAGCTTACCGCCCACGTACAGTTCAGTAGATGAACCGTCCACGAGCAGGTCAAACTCACGAATCTTCGAACGCTTCAGGGTTCGACGGCGCAGGCTACCACCCTCGGTGTAGCGGGTACCGCCACGGTCCATCTGCACAAAGTCCTTATCCAGAACGATGCTCAGAGCCACACCGTGGGTGTCCTTGATCTTCAACTTTACGCGCTCATCAGAGATATTCACGCGGCCGCGCAGACGGAAGGTCAGGGCATTCTTCAGCTCGACGAGCTTACCCTTCTCTTCCTCACGGTACAGCGGGGTCATCTTCATCGCGTCGTTCAGTTGCGGAACCGGGCGCTGGAAAATCTTGCCGTTGCGCAGGTGCAGCTCACGCGGGTAAGTAAACATGTGCACCCAGCGGTGGGTCCACGAGGGCAGGTCGTCCTGATCAGCATTGCCCAGCCAAGCAATCATCACAGGGGCATCGCCACTGGCAGTATGCGGTGCCTTCGGGTCGGAGGTCAGACCGGTGCCGGAGATGGTCTGCGGGGCGTAGAACTCGAAACCTGCATCCAGCTCGGTGAAGGAGGTCTCCACGGTGAACTTGAGAGTCTCGTTATCCAGCGAGCCGACAATGTAGCCGCTCTGGAAAATGTTGTTGTACTTCTCGCCGAGCGTCTGCATGCCCTGCGGGCTGAAAATCAGCACGTCACGAATTTCGCCGGTCAGCTCATCACGCATGCTCAACAGGGAGGGGCACTCATACATATAGGTGCCCTCGAGACTCTTATCCTTGATACCCAGCTCACCGCGGAAGGTCCACTCGCGGCGGTCGGCGGAGGTGTACACGACCACGGCACCGGTCAGATCCTCACGCTGAGCACCAATGACCATCCACCACTCACCGTTGCGTTCAAAGACGTGCGGGTCACGGTAGTGCGCGGTGTAGCCCTTCTCAGGACCGGAAATCAGCGGGGGTAGCTGACGAGTCGGCTTCGCGTCCTCACCCGCAGTTGCCAGGACCTGGTAGGTTTCACGGTTGCCCTTCTCATCCTTCACATTACCGGTATAGAAGAACTCAAAACCGCCGGGAACTTTAATGCCGGAGCCGGAGTAGCAGCCGTGCGAGTCGTAGCGGCTATCGGGAACCAGTGCGGTCCCTTCATCGGTCCAGTGAGTCAAGTCCTCACTCACGGCGTGACGCCAGTAAACCATACGCTCCGGATGCAGGGGCGAGTACTGGTAGAAGGCGTGGTAGCGCTTACCGTCAAAGACCAGACCGTTCGGGTCGTTCAGACGGCCCACCGGAGGTGCCAGGTGCAGTGTCGGGTAGTCGCGGTCTTCACGAACACCGGCACCGAAAGCATCCAGAACCTGCTGTGCTTCAGCCGCCAGATCGCGGTCAGGTCGCTGAGTTACGCTCTTCTTCTTTTTCTTCTGCTCGCTCATGTCTATCCGTTTTTGTGCATAGGAAATGTCTGGGTTATCTCATCCCATCATACGGCACCACTCCCCCGTTACCGGGCTCTAGGAGAGAGGCACCACAGTGCTCTCAGCCTCTCTCATCCGAGGCCCAAGGCGGTCACAGCGGCTTTCACCAGGTCATCACCGACAGCAGGCGCAAAAGTTCCCGTATGCTACAGGAGAAAAGAACGGATACGGCAAGGCCCCAGACCTGCCCAAGTCTTCATGCCGGGGCGGGTTTGGGGCCATTAAATGCCGCGGGGCGGCGCATCCAGAAGATGCACCGCCCCGCGTAAGAATCGAGAAGAAGTCGATTACTTGAGGGTGATGGTTGCGCCAGCAGCCTCGAGCTGCTCCTTAGCCTTCTCAGCGTCTTCCTTGGAAACGCCCTCGAGCAGAGCCTTGGGAGCGCTGTCAACCAGGTCCTTTGCTTCCTTCAGGCCGAGGGAGGTCAGGGCACGAACTTCCTTGATCACTGCGATCTTCTTGTCGCCAGCGGACTCCAGGATAACGTCGAACTCGGACTTCTCTTCAGCAGCCTCGCCTGCTGCGCCGCCTGCTACAACAGCAACGGGAGCTGCTGCGGTGACGTCGAACTCTTCCTCGAATGCCTTAACGAACTCGGAAACCTCAACCAGGGACAGTTCCTTGAATGCTGCAATGAGTTCTTCGATGGACAGCTTAGCCATTGTTTGGCTCCTTCACTATCTGGTGCGGGCTGACGCCCGCGGTGTAAATCTTCAGTACCTACCCCGAAAGGGTCGGTCAAATTTAGGGTGCGTTACACGCTGTTCGCGTTTACGCTGCTGAGTATCTCAGCGCTGGTGCAGTGGCACGCAAGGGGCTTATGCCTCTTCCGAAGCCTCCTCGGCAGCAGCGGGAGCTGCGCCTTCCTGCTCCTCCAGCTTGACGCGCAGTGCGTCCACAACCTGTGCGATGCGTGCGATGGTAGCCTTTGCACCACCTGCAACCTTGGACAGCAGAACCTCGCGGGATTCCAGGTCAGCGTAGCGCTTGACGTCGTCCTCGGTCAGAGCGGCACCTTCGTAGTAACCGTTCTTCACGATCAGCTGGGGGTTAGCCTTGGCAAAGTCACGCAGGCCCTTAGCAGCATCAATCAGGTCGCCCTTGATGAATGCCAATGCGGAGGGACCCTGGAGGTGGCCTTCGAATACGTCGATGCCAGCTTCCTTAGCTGCGATAGCAGCCAGCGTGTTCTTCACCACGGCGTATTCGGTCTCTGCACCGAGTGCGCGGCGCAGCTCCTTGAGCTGTGCAACAGTGAGACCGCGGTATTCGGTCAGGATGACTGCGTTCGAAGCTTCGAAGAGTTCCTTCAGCTCGGATACTGCAGCGATCTTTTCCTGAGTCGCCATGGTAGTTCCTTCTTCCGATTCTTGTAAGGTCGCCGGTAGAGCCTCGAAGCATTTATTGCAAGCAATAAAAAATGCCCCGACGCGTAGGCGTACGAGGCGCGGTAGACGGCACCCTAAATGAGGGCAACGGCTATTCACTTCGAGTTACCTACGCGGGCGGCGATTTCTAGTGAAATCTGCTCTTATCAGAACCCTGTTCTTTGCCTCCACCGAGGTGGCGATAAAGGACATAGTTCTAGACCGGCGGTCTTTGGTTTACTCATCATCTCAGGTCAAAGCCTGAATCGCAAGTTAAAAACGTGATTAAGCGGGGTTAATCACTTAAATCTCTTCTGTAAGCTGGTTAACCCGCTCTTTCTCCTCAGCTAAAAGCCAGCAAAGATGCATTCTAGAGGTAAAAACGCTTTCCTTCCGAGAACCAGAAGCAACGCTCAGCAGCCACACCCAGGTGCACTTGCTCCCCAACACTTAGGGAGGAGCCGCCCTGCGCATCTGGGATAAAGAACTCAAGCTCCTGACCGGCACGCACTCGTGTATACATTCGGGCACTCAGCTCAGTTCCCGCAGAAGTCCGCTGAGATTCCAGAGGTAGGGAAACCGCCTCCAGCAGACGCGCACGATACAGTATGCCGCCCACCAGGTGGCGACTGCCAAGCACCTGCACAGGCAGGGCATGAGCAGCATCTGCCGCCACAGGGTACAAAGCGGTTGCACGAATCGCCAGCTCACACCCGATAGGAAGAGACTCCGAATCCTCAAGAGCCAAAAGGTTCAGGGCCGGCGCCGCCATAAGCTTGGCCACCTGCAGAGTATGCGGATGCGCCAGCAGCCGCTCCGGAGTATCCACCTGCACCAGGTAGCCGGCGTCCATAACCGCCACCCGCTGCCCCAGCATGAGCGCCTCATTCTGATCATGGGTCACGTACAGACCCGTAAAACCGTAGCGCTGATGCAGACGCACAATATCCGCGCGGATACTCGCGCTCATCTGTTCATCTACACTCGCCAGCGGCTCATCAAAAAGAACTACCGGAGCACGACGAATCAAAGCACGCGCAAT
>NZ_JAPWAL010000036.1:0-4260 GCF_041432905.1 Rothia sp. 27098_8_161
TGAGATTAGAAGTTGCCCAGCATCTTGGTGACGTCCAGAGCCGCATCCAGCTGCTCCTCAGTCACTTCGCCGCGCTCCACGTAACCCAGAGCCACAACTGCCTCACGGACAGTCACCTTGTGAGCCACCGAGTACTTAGCAATCTTCGCAGCAGCCTCGTAACCAATCAGCTTGTTCAGCGGGGTCACGGTCGACGGCGAAGCCTCAGCCAGGAAGCGGCAACGGTCAACGTTAGCGGTCAGACCGTCAATCATCTTCTCAGCCGAAACGCGAGAAACATTAGCGAGCAGGCGGATCGACTGCAGCAGGTTAGCAGCCATCACCGGGATACCCACGTTCAGCTCAAACGCGCCGTTAGTGGATGACAGAGCAATGGTCGCGTCGTTACCGATAACCTGAGCGGCAACCATGATGGTAGCCTCACAAATCACGGGGTTGACCTTACCGGGCATAATCGAGGAGCCGGGCTGCAAATCGGGGATATGTAGCTCGCCCAGACCGGTGTTCGGGCCCGAACCCATCCAGCGGATGTCGTTGCTGATCTTCATCAGACCGTACGCCAGGGTGCGCAGCTGACCGGAAACCTCAATCAGACCGTCACGGTTAGCCTGAGCCTCGAAGTGGTTACGAGCCTCGGTCAGGGGCAGGCCGGTCTCCTCAGCAAGTAGCTCAATCACGCGAGCGGAGAAGCCATCCGGGGTGTTAATGCCGGTACCCACAGCGGTACCACCCAGGGGAACCTCAGCTACGCGGGGCAGGGAAGCGTTCACACGCTCAATGCCGTAACGTACGGTTGCGGCGTAGCCGGAGAACTCCTGGCCCAGGGTGATGGGGGTTGCATCCATCAGGTGGGTACGACCGGACTTCACAACGTCCTTGAACTCTGCGGACTTGCGCTCCAGGGACTCAGCGAGCACCTCGAGGGCGGGAATCAGGTCCTTCACCAGAGCCTCAGTCACAGCAACGTGTACGGAGGTGGGGAAGACGTCGTTAGAGGACTGGGATGCGTTCACGTGGTCATTGGGGTGAACCTCAATGCCCTTGGACTCCAGGGAACGGGTTGCCAGGGTTGCCAGAACCTCGTTCGCGTTCATGTTCGAGGAGGTACCGGAACCGGTCTGGAAGACGTCAATGGGGAAGTGGGCGTCGTACTTACCGGTTGCTACCAGATCCGCTGCGTCGCGGATAGCCTGGGCGCGCTCAGCGTCGAGCACCTTGAGTTCCTCATTGGCGGTCGCGGCTGCCTTCTTCACGAGGGCAAGCGCACGAATATGGGCGGATTCGAGGGTCTGACCCGAAATCGGGAAGTTCTCGACTGCGCGCTGGGTCTGTGCACGGTAAAGTGCATCAGCCGGAACGCGAACTTCGCCCATGGTGTCATGTTCAATGCGGTATTCAATGTTTTCAGCCATACCTCTAGGATAGGCGTTCAAAGTGGCTTACGTCGCCTCGAAAAGGTGTCAAATGAGGAAAAACGCTTATAAATTTTGCGGCGTGAGAAGGCGTGTAAAACCCCCGCCCCGGCAGATGTGTGAACACTCTACCGTGGCGGGGGTATCCCATAGAAAAATCTGTTCTTTAGTGTGAGTATGTGGGTTCTCGCTCTACGGCTCATAACGAGTGAAGAAGAAATCTAGTCCAGGTTCTCAGCAACCACAACGCGCGGGGGAGTCTTCACGACCACCGGAAGCGCCTGAGTCAGCGGGTTCTGCGCGCCGTTCTTCTCCTCAGGCAAGGTCAGGTCCTGTGAAGTGAACACCAGCTCCGCCTTACCCTCCTTCAGATGGTAGAAGACACCAATTACGGCGACCTTACCCTCAACCACAGCATCCGAAATGATGTGGGACTGCTCAATAATGCGGATAGCGGTCTGGCGGGTATGTTCACGCACCATGTCGTTGACGGTTGGGTTCTCCGGCAGCTTCGGAGACATCGCCGAAGGCAGGATGTGCTGCACCAGGTTACGGATGAAGCCGTGGGGCATCCTACCGGAGTCTAGTGCATTGCTAGCGGCAGTGACCGCACCACAGGAGTCGTGGCCAAGAACCATCACGATAGGGGTCTCAAACTCATCGACCGCATACTCCAGCGAGCCGAGCGCGGCATTCTCCAGGACGTGGCCGGCGGTGCGCACCACGAACGCGTCGCCCAGGCCCAGATCAAAAATAATCTCCGCGGCCAGACGGGAGTCACCGCAACCAAAAATTGAGGCAAATGGGAACTGCCCCGACGCCAAATCGGTACGGCGAATCGTGTCCTGGTTGGGGTGCTCGTTACTGCCCTCAATAAAACGACGGTTGCCGTCTCGAAGACGCTTCCACGCCTCAGCGGGAGTCGGTTGAATGCCAGCCATGTGATGCTCCTTAGCGGACAGGGATAGGAACTCGTATATGCTCACCCGCTCGTTTCTATGAGCGGTAGTGGGGAAGCTTCAATCGCTCATACTGAAGCTCAGGTTGGTTCCGGGGTCCCGTGAAATAACCTATCTCAAATATGCCTTAAAAATGCAAAAAATAGCTAGTTCGGCACACCTTCCCATGCCCAAGAGTACAAAAAGATGCATAAAGAGAGATGAAGCCCTCACAGATTTGCCGCATCTGCTCACGATAAAGTCAACACGCACGCAAACTCGTTCAGAACAAGAAAAACGAAGCGCCCGCGCGCTATCCTGAAAGGAGCACTACTGCGTCGGCGACTTCGTGCTGGAAAGAACTAGCCAGCCGACGGTGTATTCAGAAATCTCGAAGGTGAGTCTATGACTACGAACAACAACCACGGCGATCGCAACCTCGCAATGGAACTGGTCCGCGCGACTGAAGCAGCAGCAATTGCTGCAGGCCCCTGGGTCGGCGCAGGCGAAAAGAATCTCGCAGATGGCGCAGCCGTAGACGCAATGCGTTA
This sequence comes from Rothia sp. 27098_8_161, assembly GCF_041432905.1. Classification (NCBI taxonomy): domain Bacteria; kingdom Bacillati; phylum Actinomycetota; class Actinomycetes; order Micrococcales; family Micrococcaceae; genus Rothia; species Rothia sp. 27098_8_161. The sequence goes on from NZ_JAPWAL010000036.1 coordinate 2,902, forward strand.
CCGCCTCTCCACCGTCAACTTCAACGGCACCGTTGTCATCGGTGAAGGCGAGAAGGACAAGGCTCCCATGCTGTACAACGGCGAGAAAGTCGGCGACGGCTCCGGTCCCTCCCTCGACGTGGCAGTGGATCCCATCGACGGCACCCGCCTGACCGCACTAGGTATGGACAACGCTCTTTCCGTGATTGCTGTGGCAGACGGCGGTACCATGTTCGATCCCTCCGCAGTGTTCTACATGGAGAAGCTGGTCACCGGCCCTGACGCCGCAGAATTCGTGGATTTGCGTCTGCCCGTCAAGCAGAACCTGCACCTGGTTGCTAAGGCTAAGGGCAAGAAGGTCAGCGAGCTAACCGTTTGCGTGCTGGACCGCCCCCGCCACGCTAAGCTGATTCAGGAAATCCGTGAGGCAGGCGCTCGTACCCGCATCATCCTCGACGGTGACGTTGCAGGTGCTATCGCAGCCTGCCGCGAGAACACTGGTGTGGACCTGATGCTCGGCACCGGCGGCACCCCCGAAGGCGTTGTCGCAGCCTGCGCTATCAAGGCAACCGGCGGCGTCATCCAGGGTCGCCTGGCACCGACCGATGACGCAGAGCGTGAGAAGGCGCTGGCAGCAGGCCACGACCTCGATCGCGTGCTGACCACCAACGACCTGGTCACCAGCGACAACTGCTTCTTCGCAGCAACCGGCGTCACCGACGGCAAGCTGTTGCGAGGTGTACGCTACAGCAAGAACACCGTGACTACCCAGTCGCTGGTCATGCGTTCCTTCTCCGGTACTGTCCGTACCGTTGAAGCTGAGCACCGCCTCTCCCGCCTGCGCGAAATCCTCGCACAGACCAATAGCCCCGAAGAGCAGTAATCTTCGCCCCCCGCAAGGGCTGAGGAGCCGCACTAAGACTCCTCGAATATTGGACATACATACACAGGGAGCTGCCCCCACCGAAGAACTCGGTGAAGGCGGCTCCCTCCGTATATTTAGCTTTTAGTTCTCAGGATACGCCCCAGTAAGGACGAGCCTGAACCCGTTAGCGAGAGCGGAAAGACTGAACCTTCGCCTTCGCCTTCGACACAGCATCACGAACAGCCGGACGAGCCTTGTACGCCAGCGTGTAGGCGCGGTAACCCAACGAAGTTACCGGAACATCCCAGGTACCCGGGTACTCCACCGACTCGCCACCGAAGGACTTCTTGAACTTCGTGAAGCCAGCCCACTCGTGATCCGGCTGATCCTCCGGCGCAATACCGAAGAGGTCAACGTACTGCAGACCCTTGCGCTTAGCGTCCAGGATAAAGTTCGTCACCACCACAACACCTGCACTAAGGTTGCGGTGCTCGAAGGAAGCCGCAGCGTGCGCG
>NZ_JAPWAL010000037.1:0-3372 GCF_041432905.1 Rothia sp. 27098_8_161
CAGTGGAATTTTGTTAAAATTGGTACTGTCACTACTGGAAAGTGCCTGAATCCGTGATTATTTTTGGGTTCAAAACGCCCCCGAAAAGGGCTATTTGAATAGCAAAATACCTTGTGAAACTATAAGATTGTCTCGAAGGTTTGCGCTTTATCATTTTGTGATAAACAACTAAATTTATCTATCACACTCTCAACACTAAGCAAAGATGTTCGGTACGCTGCGATAACCCCCCCTCACCAGGGGGAACGAGCCACTCATTCAAATTTCGGCTCGTATCGACATTGTCTGAACAAGTACCCGAAAGACGTAGATGACCTCACGCATCGATAAGAACCTCACTAACGCTGAGGTCCAACTAGAGGACGTGGAGAACGGTGACTCTGACCGTAACCCGCGTGACGTTAAAAGCCGGACCATTGGTCAGGTTCTTAGCCAGCTTGATTTGGAGTTCCCCGGAATTAGCGCATCCAAAATCCGCTTCCTGGAGGAACGCGGTCTCGTGCACCCCAGTCGTACCGAAACCGGTTATCGCAAGTACTCCCAGACGGATATTGAGCGCCTGCGCTACGTCCTCACCATGCAGCGCGACCACTACATGCCGCTGAAGGTAATCCGTCAGCACCTGGAGGACCTGGAAACCGGTCGCGTACTGAACTCCATGCCTGCCACCGTAGGCGAAGACGTGCTAGACACCGTCCTCGGCCCGAACGAGCAGGAAGGTCGCACCTACACTCTCCGCGAGCTGGCAGGATATGCTAACACCACCCCCGAACAGATTCGCGAGCTGATTGACTTTGGGCTGCTCGAAGATGGCTCAGGCGTGAAGTACACCGATTACGATGTGCTGATTGCCCGCGTTAGTGCAGAACTGACCAAGCACGGCATTCAGCCCCGTCACCTGCGCGCATTCAAGTCTGCGGCAGACCGCGAAATTTCCCTCGTGGAAATTGCGGTGGCTCCGCTGGCATCACGCCGCGACGCAGCCTCCCAGGCTCAGGCGCAGGAACGAGCCGACAAGATTCGCAAGCTGTGCCTGCAGCTGCACGCAACTCTCGTCGAATCGGCGATGCCTACCTACGAGTAGGCGCACGAAGATACAGGCTACCGATAGTCTGCCCCTCGTAAACTCCCAGCGGTTCTATCGCACCGCAAACGGGGATTTCCCTCAGGAAACCACCACTGACCATGGTGATCCCTCTATAGTCTCTGCCCCTTACCAACGGGTAGCGGTCTGTAGCAGTCTCTAAACTTGGACGAAGCCGACGCTGGCACGCTCGGATTTTCTGCCCTGTCGTCCAACACGAAGAGCTTTCTAGCCAGGGGGCTCCCGCCCTGCCAAGGCTGCTCAGTCAACTCAGCTGTAAATGCGTATGGACTACCTATCCGTACGCATTTACTTTTTAAACTCCCCATGGGGTCGATACCCAGGAAAAGCGAGGAGAATAGCGGGGGAGGAACGCATCTACAGGACGTTAAAGAGGTACAAATGAATTTGAAAAGATCATTCGCTTCGGTGGGTTCAATTTTAAGTAGAGCCCTCTATCAGATAAAATAGATTGAACAACCGCGCCTATCGCGCATCGGTCGCACTATCGAATCATGTTCTACGAACCGAATAGCCGGGCCAATGTGTAGTATTGAAAACCGCGTAGCCAACCTCGCAGAGGGAAGCCGCGCGAATCATAGATACAGATTCTAAGGTCTAGCCTTAGAATCTCACCCCGAAAATTGGGGCTGCACCGGAACGAAGTCGACCACATTGGATAGGGCGCGGTGAATCGCATTAAACGGGTTAACGAAAAGGAGGGACCGTGCTAGAGCAGCAGGTAGCCGAAAATGCAGGCGAGGCCGCAGGCACCCATGAGGCATCCCAGGGCTTCGACCAGCCCCTGGACGGCTTCGACACCCTCTTCCCCGTAGCGCCGCCTCCGCGCGGTGAACAAGGTGTACTCTTCACCGACCCGGTCTCTGTCGTCGAGGAAAACCTCGGTTACCGTGGCGCCGTCGCCTGCAAAGCAGTCGGCATCACCTACCGTCAGCTCGACTACTGGGCACGCACCGACCTGGTTGTACCCACCGTGCGTGGCGCCTCCGGATCCGGTACCCAGCGCCTCTACAGCTTCCGCGATGTGCTCGTACTCAAGATTGTGAAGCGACTGCTCGACACCGGCGTGTCCCTGCAGCAGATTCGCACCTCCATCGAGCATCTGCGTACCCGCGGCATTGACGACCTTGCGAACATCACCCTGATGAGTGACGGTACCACCGTCTACGAATGTACCTCCCCGAGCGAGGTTATCGACCTGGTTCAGGCTGGCCAGGGCGTCTTTGGTATCGCGATTGGCCGCGTCTGGCGCGAAATCGAAATGAACCTCAACGGTCAGCCCGGCGAAGAAATGCACGAAAGTTTCGAAGGCGACGAACTCGCCGCCCGCCGTGCCCGCCGTGCACAGGCATAAAGCATAGGTGTAAAACACACATCTTGAATCTGCCCGCGTTCACTACCTACCAGGTGGCGAGCGCGGGCAGAACCTTTAAATCTGAAGGAATATTCATTGCTTACTTGAGAAAAAACTCAAGATACACCCCTGTAAGATCCGGAAGAAAAGCGAAGATTCGCTAAAATAAAGGGGCATTACACCTCACTCAAAAAGGGATCTGCATGCCCCGTATCGTCAGTATCAGCAGTCTCAAAGGTGGCGTTGGCAAAACGTCCATCACTTTGGGGCTAGCCTCCGCGGCATTACACAGCGGACTCTCCACACTCGTTATTGACCTCGACCCCCACGGCGACGCCAGCACCGGCCTGGCAGTGGATGAAACCATCCCCGACGTCGCCTCTCTAATCGCTAGCTCCAATGAACGTGCCTTCACGGAAGAAGCTGGTAGCTCCTCCTGGAATGCTCTCGTCGGCAAACCCACCCTGCTGACCAATAACCCCGTGACCACAGGTAGCGTGAAGGTAGCACGCGGTTCGGCTCGTTCCACCCTCGTGGACCGCCAGGAAGCCGTACCGTTCATCCGCCGCTTCAAGCGCATGGTGGAGTCAGCAGCAGACGCCTACGACGTCATCCTGATCGACTGCCCGCCGTTCCTCGGAACCCTGTCTTCGATGGGGTGGGCGGTTAGCGAGCGTATTCTCTCGGTCGCTGAGCCATCTCTCTTCTCCGTGGCGGGCACCGAACGAACCCTGCGCGCTATCGTGCGTTTTCAGCAGGAAAGCGGCATCAGCATTGACGGTGCGGGAGTCGTTATCAACAAGATGCGCCCCAACGACAGCGAACACCGCTACCGACGCGACGAAATGCGTTCCCTCTTCGGCGAGTTCGTGGCAGAACCTGTGCTCGCTGAAAGCCCCGTGCTGCAGCGCGC
>NZ_JAPWAL010000038.1:0-2630 GCF_041432905.1 Rothia sp. 27098_8_161
TTCATTAACTGCTCATCGAGGAGTTCTCATGGTTAAGTTCATGTGCAATCTGTTCGGTATTGAAATTGTTCCGGCGGGCGGCGGTCGTTGCGCTGATCATTGCGGTGGTCGTATGCCGATTCCGGGACAGAAGCCGCTGTAGAAAGTGAAGTATCCCTGCTTCCACCTGCTGTAGCGTGTGCTTACTCTAATGGGTGGAGGCAGGGCTACGCTTCTGAAAGATACAAAGGAGTTGTCGGTCATGGGTGAAGTGTGGGCTAAAAGAGGAAATAGGATTTCCCTTGTGGAGCATAAGGGTAATTATTTTATTGTGCCTCGTTTGTTAGTTACTGCTAATGGTGGGACGTGTTTGCGCCCATGGGTGCTGGATAGATTATTATCTATGAGCCAGCTAAAAAAAGATTCTGATGATGCGCTTTCGATAACGTATCATCCAGGTTTTGCCTGTAATTTGACTTGCTCATATTGCTATCAGGTAGATTCTAGTGGACTCCGCCCCCAAAATAAACGAGATAAGGCAATTACCACAGAACAGATGGCTAGATTTCTTGCTGGGTATGCCAGGGATATGGGAAAGTCTGAATTTTCTGTGACTTACTTGGGTGGTGAGCCTCTTTTGTATATAAAAGATATTCTTGATTTTCACCGATGCCTTACCAAGTTTATGCCGGTTAATGGAAGTTTTCTGGTAACTAATGGTGTGCTAATCAATGAAGAAAATATAAAGTATTTGAAAATTATAGATTGTTATACCATTCAGATTACAATAGATGGAGCTGAAGATGTGCATAATATGTACAGAAAAACTAAGTCGGGATGGGGGAGTTATCGGAAGATTATTGATTCAATTCTCCTACTCTTACAAGAAGGATTTTATGTAAGTATTAGGGTTAATGTAACTAGTGTGAGCATTAATTCTATAGAGAGTCTTCTCGATGACCTGTATATAAATCTTGGTCATCCTAATAACATTTCGATTTATTTCGCACTTATTGACAATACAAATATGTATCATGATTCTATTAAGGAGTCGAATGAATATATTGATAAATATGTTAATGCGTATAGGGTTGCAGTGAAGAAAGGTTTCAAAATATCTCACCCTGGGCATAGTGGCTATTGTTCAACATGTCGAACCCCAAGGTCTGAATTAGGGTACCAGCCAGAAGGGGTAGTCTTGACATCCTCTGGAAAATTGTATAGTTGCTGGGACAGTGCCGGCCAGCAATCGATGGAGGTTGGAAATGTTATTGATGGATATAATCCTGCAGCTTATGAAAAGTCATGGGTTCAGTGTGGCTACTTGGATTGTAATAAGTTGTCACAACGGGAAGCCATCAATTCAGTTATTTTGATGCTTAAAGATGAGTTCAATATGATTTTGTGAGCGTGGTGAGAATGAAAAATCTATTTTCTTCTATACTCTGGTCTTTCCGCCTAGCCTGGAAAACCTGTCCTGGGACCCTAGTGAGCGCCGCCCTATCACTAGCCGTTATAGCCTGCATTCCCTTGAGTCAGTCCCTGCTGATCGGTAATACAGTATCAGCCTTGAGTGGTTCAAATGGTGGCGCGGCCTGGATTTATATCGTTGCTCTTGCCCTTGTTGCTGGAATTAATATCATTGCTCAACGCTGGGTCATAAGTAACATGCGCATCCTCAAGTCAAAGATGAACTATCGGGTTCACTGCATGTTAAATAACAAGTTATCTACATTTCCGTTATCTGATATAAGTAGCACAAAATCACAGGAAGATATACGTGCTGCTAGAGAGGCAATATCAAAACAGGAATTGCAGGTTCACACCATGTCAGTTATGGCACTGGTGAGTGCCTTCGCAATGGTGTTACTTCTCTGTCTCAATATTGCGAACGTCAGCATTGTGGCAGCAATTTTTGCGGCACTGTGTTCACTACCCCTATCTATTGCAATGGTAATCCTCGCTAAACGTGATTACGCTATATACACCCTAATGTACGAGGACTATCGGGTAGAGAACTACTATCTAGACAATCTGATGGCTCAAAGTCGCGCCCAAGAACTTCACCTCATGAGAGCCTCCCGATTTTTCTCGCAACGCGTAGCGTCCTGGCGACGCCGGGCAGCCGGTAGGGAATTGAGCCTTGAAAGTGTTAGAGGAATCATCTCCATAGTTGCAGGGCTACTCTGCTCTGTCTTACTCTTTGCGTCCCTGTACTTCCTTGTGGATTCAGGAGCCGATATATCGTATGTGGCCGGATCGCTGATTGGAATCATCGCCTGTGTTAACGCGACCCAAGAGGTGGGATATTCATTCGGCCAGATTATTAATGGAGCATTATCTGTTCAGCAATTCCGAAGGGTATGCGACTCTGATACTTACGACCATGCTTCTGAGATAAAAACTTCTAACCCTAACCGTGAAAATATTTCAAAAATTATATGCAAAGATGTATCCGTTCAGTATGAGGGCGCGTCGTCTTTTGCGCTTAAAGATATTAATCTTGAGCTGATGAATAATCAAATGATTGCAGTAGTTGGTGCCTCGGGCGCGGGAAAAACAACGCTAATAAATGCAATTCTTGGAATTACACCAATTGCCCAGGGGAGCATAACGTATAAGGGTGCTTCTTCTGAGAGTAAATACAACAT
>NZ_JAPWAL010000039.1:0-2605 GCF_041432905.1 Rothia sp. 27098_8_161
GAGATTAGAAGTTGCCCAGCATCTTGGTGACGTCCAGAGCCGCATCCAGCTGCTCCTCAGTCACTTCGCCGCGCTCCACATAACCCAGAGCCACAACTGCCTCACGGACAGTCACCTTGTGAGCCACCGAGTACTTAGCAATCTTCGCAGCAGCCTCGTAACCAATCAGCTTGTTCAGCGGGGTCACGGTCGACGGCGAAGCCTCAGCCAGGAAGCGGCAACGCTCAACGTTAGCGGTCAGACCGTCAATCATCTTCTCAGCCGAAACGCGAGAAACATTAGCGAGCAGGCGGATCGACTGCAGCAGGTTAGCAGCCATCACCGGGATACCCACGTTCAGCTCAAACGCGCCGTTAGTGGAAGACAGAGCAATGGTTGCGTCGTTACCGATAACCTGAGCGGCAACCATGATGGTAGCCTCACAAATCACGGGATTGACCTTACCGGGCATAATCGAGGAGCCGGGCTGCAAATCGGGGATATGTAGCTCGCCCAGACCGGTGTTCGGGCCCGAACCCATCCAGCGGATGTCGTTGCTGATCTTCATCAGGCCGTACGCCAGGGTGCGCAGCTGACCGGAAACCTCAATCAGACCGTCACGGTTAGCCTGAGCCTCGAAGTGGTTACGAGCCTCGGTCAGGGGCAGGCCGGTCTCCTCAGCGAGTAGCTCAATCACGCGAGCGGAGAAGCCGTCCGGGGTATTAATGCCGGTACCCACAGCGGTACCGCCGAGGGGAACCTCAGCTACGCGGGGCAGGGAAGCGTTCACACGCTCAATGCCGTAACGTACGGTTGCGGCGTAACCGGAGAACTCCTGGCCCAGAGTGATGGGGGTTGCGTCCATCAGGTGGGTACGACCGGACTTCACAACGTCCCTGAACTCTGCGGACTTGCGCTCCAGGGACTCAGCGAGCACCTCGAGAGCAGGAATCAGGTCCTTTACCAGAGCCTCGGTCACAGCAACGTGCACGGAGGTGGGGAAGACGTCGTTAGAGGACTGGGATGCGTTCACGTGGTCGTTGGGGTGAACCTCAATGCCCTTGGACTCCAGGGAACGGGTTGCCAGGGTTGCCAGGACCTCGTTCGCGTTCATATTCGAGGAGGTACCGGAACCGGTCTGGAAGACGTCAATGGGGAAGTGGGCGTCGTAGTCACCGGTTGCTACCAGATCCGCTGCGTCGCGGATAGCCTGGGCGCGCTCAGCGTCGAGCACCTTGAGTTCCTCATTGGCGGTCGCGGCTGCCTTCTTCACGAGGGCAAGCGCACGAATATGGGCGGATTCGAGGGTCTGACCCGAAATCGGGAAGTTCTCGACTGCGCGCTGGGTCTGTGCACGGTAAAGTGCATCAGCCGGAACGCGAACTTCGCCCATGGTGTCATGTTCAATGCGGTATTCAATGTTTTCAGCCATACCTCTAGGATAGGCGTTCAAAGTGGCTTACGTCGCCTCGAAAAGGTGTCAAATGAGGAAAAACGCTTATAAATTTTGCGGCGTGAGAAGGCGTGTAAAACCCCCGCCCCGGCAGATATGTGAACACTCTACCGTGGCGGGGGTATCCCATAGAAAAATCTGTTCTTTAGTGTGAGTATGTGGGTTCTCGCTCTACGGCTCGTAACGAGTGAAGAAGAAATCTAGTCCAGATTCTCAGCAACCACAACGCGCGGGGGGGTCTTCACGACCACCGGAAGCGCCTGAGTCAGCGGGTTCTGCGCGCCGTTCTTCTCCTCAGGCAAGGTTAGGTCCTGTGAAGTGAACACCAGCTCCGCCTTACCCTCCTTCAGATGGTAGAAGACACCAATCACGGCGACCTTGCCCTCAACCACTGCATCCGAAATGATGTGGGACTGCTCAATAATGCGGATAGCGGTCTGGCGGGTATGTTCACGCACCATGTCGTTGACGGTCGGGTTCTCCGGCAGCTTCGGAGACATTGCCGAAGGCAGGATGTGCTGCACCAGGTTACGGATGAAGCCGTGTGGCATCCTACCGGAGTCTAGGGCATTGCTAGCAGCAGTGACCGCACCACAGGAGTCGTGGCCAAGAACCATCACGACAGGGGTCTCAAACTCATCGACCGCATACTCGAGCGAACCAAGAGCAGCATTCTCCAGCACATGGCCGGCGGTACGCACCACGAATGCGTCGCCCAGACCCAGATCAAAAATAATCTCCGCGGCCAGACGAGAGTCACCGCAACCAAAAATTGAGGCAAATGGGAACTGCCCCGACGCCAAATCGGTACGGCGAATCGTGTCCTGGTTGGGGTGCTCGTTACTGCCCTCAATAAAACGACGGTTGCCGTCTCGAAGACGCCTCCACGCCTCAGCGGGAGTCGGTTGAATGCCAGCCATGTGATGCTCCTTAGCGGACAGGGATAGGAACTCGTATATGCTCACCCGCTCGTTTCTGTGAGCGGTAGTGGGGAAGCTTCAATCGCTCATACTGAAGCTCAGGTTGGTTCCGGGGTCCCGTGAAATAACCTATCTCAAATATGCCTTAAAAATGCAAAAAATAGCTAGTTCGGCACACCTTCCCGTGCCCAAGAGTACAAAAAGATGCATAAAGAGAGATGAAGCCCTCACAGATTTGCCGCATCTGCTCACC
>NZ_JAPWAL010000040.1:0-2047 GCF_041432905.1 Rothia sp. 27098_8_161
AAGGTCAGGTTTCTGAACTTCCTTTCGCCCGCTACCTGGTAGAGCTCATTCGCCGCGTTGAGCGTGAAGATTTCGCCCACCTGGCGGCTGGCAAGGTGTCGATTGGTGTAGCGGCATACCCGCAGAAGCACCCCGAGTCCGCATCCCTGCTGCAGGATATTGAGATTCTGCTGTCCAAGCAGCGTGCCGGCGCGGACTTCGCGATCACTCAGGTGTTCTTTGAGGATGAACGCTACAGTGCCCTGGTCGATTCGGCGCACCTGGCAGGCGTGGATATTCCGATTATCCCGGGCATCATGCCGGTAACCTCCCTGAAGCGGTTGCAGAATCTTTGCCAGATGGCGGGCATGCCGGTTCCGGCAGATCTTGCCTACCGCCTTGAGACAGCAACCAGTAGCGCTGAGCTGCACCGCATCGGTGTTGAGTACGCGTTGAACCAGTGCCGCACCGTGATGGACGCGGGCGCACCGGGTCTGCACTTCTTCACCTTCAACGAGCATGCGGCGGTTCTGGACGTTCTGGATCAGCTGGATTTGCCGCGGTACAGTAACCGATTCTCTCAGTCGCTGAGCGAACTGGAATACGCCTAAAAACCCCGCTTTAACCCATAACGCTCCTTGTCGGATGCGTTTCCACTTTCTCCCCCACAAATATTCCGGGAGTTGTTGAGTTCTCCGTTTTACCGCCCATAGTCGGGTGGTAAAACACCGGAACTGACTCCCCTATCTATCCCCAGTAAAGGAATAACTATTATGTCGAACACCGCATTCCCCGCCGCAACCATTGTTGGCTACCCCCGCGTGGGCCGCTTCCGCGAACTGAAGAAGGCTCAGGAGGCTTTCTGGAAGGGCAAGGCAACCCTGCAGGAGCTGCAGGACACCGCTGCTGACGTACAGCGCACCTACTTCGAGCGCGTAACCGCTGCGGGTCTGAAGGCTGATAACTACTCGATTCCGGCGGCCTTCTCCTACTACGACCAGGTGCTTGATGTGGTTCGCCTGTTCACCCTGGTTCCCGAGCGTCTGGCTGAGGCTAAGGACGGCCGCGGCCTGCTGGATCTGCCCGGCTACTTCGCACTGGCGCGCGGTACCGAGACCCTACCTCCGCTGGAGATGACTAAGTGGTTCGATACCAACTACCACTACCTGGTACCCGAGATTGGTGCGTCCACCGAGATTAAGCTGAACCTTGAGGCTATTGACGAGCAGCTTAAGGTGGCAAAGCAGGCTGGCGTGAAGGTTCGCCCGCAGATTGTTGGCCCGCTGACCCTGCTACTGGGCGCTAAGGCTGAGCAGGGTTCCGCTGAGGACTTCTCCCCCGTTGACCGTCTGGATGAGTTTGTTGCCGCGTATGCTCAGGTGCTGGAGCAGCTGGCTGAGCGCGGTGTTGAATGGGTCCAGCTGGATGAGCCGGGCCTGACCGTGGACCGTGCTGACAACGCGAAGGTTGCTGAACTGGCCGAGCACACCTACCGCACCCTGGCTGCTGGCGAGAAGCGCCCGCAGATTCTGGTGACCAGCCCTTACGGTTCCCTGCGTGAGAACCTGCCGGCACTGCTGAGCACCGGTGTTGAGGCATTGCACCTTGACCTGGTGCACGGCGTGTACTCGAAGGCTGAGCTGGAGTCTGTTTCTGCCGCTGGTGTGCACCTGGTTGCCGGTATTGTGAACGGCCGCAACGTGTGGCGTGCCGATGTTCGTGCGGCTCTGAAGACTCTGGAGGATCTGCCGGGCGCATCCGAGGGTGCCGTGTCGGTGGCTTCTTCGACCTCCCTGCAGCATGTGCCGCACGACCTGGCTCTGGAAGACCCGGCCGAAGTTCCGGTGGACGGCCTGTCATTCGCTGATCAGAAGGTCGCTGAGATTGCTCTGCTGGCTCGTGGCCTGGCTGGGGGTGAGGCTGTTGTTGAGCCGGAGTTGAAAGCTGCTGATGAGGCACTGGCTCGCTTCGCCGCTGACCCGCGCAAGCACAACGACGAGATTCGTGCCCGTGCCACCGCTGTGGTTGCTGAGGACTTTGACCGCCCGACCATTGATGTTCGCCGTGC
>NZ_JAPWAL010000041.1:0-2046 GCF_041432905.1 Rothia sp. 27098_8_161
AAGGTCAGGTTTCTGAACTTCCTTTCGCCCGCTACCTGGTAGAGCTCATTCGCCGCGTTGAGCGTGAAGATTTCGCCCACCTGGCGGCTGGCAAGGTGTCGATTGGTGTAGCGGCATACCCGCAGAAGCACCCCGAGTCCGCATCCCTGCTGCAGGATATTGAGATTCTGCTGTCCAAGCAGCGTGCCGGCGCGGACTTCGCGATCACTCAGGTGTTCTTTGAGGATGAGCGCTACAGCGCCCTAGTCGATTCGGCGCACCTGGCAGGCGTGGATATTCCGATTATCCCGGGCATCATGCCGGTAACCTCCCTGAAGCGCCTACAGAACCTCTGTCAGATGGCGGGCATGCCGGTTCCGGCAGATCTTGCCTACCGCCTTGAGACAGCAACCAGTAGCGCTGAGATGCACCGCATCGGTGTTGAGTACGCGTTGAACCAGTGCCGCACCGTGATGGACGCGGGCGCACCGGGTCTGCACTTCTTCACCTTCAACGAGCATGCCGCGGTGCTGGACGTTCTGGACCAGCTGGATTTGCCGCGGTACAGTAACCGTTTCTCTCAGTCGCTGAGCGAACTGGAATACGCCTAAAACCCCACCTCAACCCATAACGCTCCTTGTCGGATGCGTTTCCATTTTCTCCCCCACAAATATTCCGGGAGTTGTTGAGTTCTCCGTTTTACCGCCCACAGTCGGGTGGTAAAACACCGGAACTGACTCCCCTATCTATCCCCAGTAAAGGAAAAAATATTATGTCGAACACCGCATTCCCCGCCGCAACCATTGTTGGCTACCCCCGCGTGGGCCGCTTCCGCGAACTGAAGAAGGCTCAGGAGGCTTTCTGGAAGGGCATGGCAACCCTGCAGGAGCTGCAGGACACTGCCGCTGACGTGCAGCGCACCTACTTCGAGCGCGTAACCGCTGCGGGTCTGAAGGCTGATAACTACTCGATTCCGGCGACCTTCTCCTACTACGACCAGGTGCTTGATGTGGTTCGCCTGTTCACCCTGGTTCCCGAGCGTCTGGCTGAGGCTAAGGACGCACGCGGTCTGCTGGATCTGCCCGGCTACTTCGCACTGGCGCGCGGTACCGAGACCCTGCCCCCGCTGGAGATGACTAAGTGGTTCGACACCAACTACCACTACCTGGTGCCTGAGATTGGTGCCGGTACCGAGATTAAGCTGAATCTTGAGGCTATTGACGAGCAGCTTGAGGTAGCAAAGCAGGCTGGCGTGAAGGTTCGCCCGCAGATTGTTGGCCCGCTGACCCTGCTGCTGGGCGCTAAGGCTGAGCAGGGTTCCGCTGAGGACTTCTCTCCTATCGACCGTCTGGACGAGTTCGTTGCCGCGTATGCTCAGGTGCTGGAGCAGCTGGCTGAGCGCGGTGTTGAGTGGGTTCAGCTGGACGAGCCGGGTCTGACCGTGGACCGTGCCGACAACACGAAGGTTGCTGAGCTGGCTGAGCGCACCTACCGTGCCCTGGCTGCTGGCGAGAAGCGCCCGCAGATTCTGGTGACCAGCCCCTACGGTTCCTTGCGTGATAACCTGCCGGCACTGCTGGGTACCGGCATTGAGGCTCTGCACCTTGACCTGGTGCACGGTGTGTACTCGAAGGCTGAGCTGGAGTCTGTTTCTGCCGCGGGTGTTCACCTGGTTGCCGGTGTTGTGAACGGTCGTAACGTGTGGCGTGCTGATGTTCGTGCCGCCCTGAAGGCTCTGGAGGCGCTGCCGGGCGCATCCGAGGGTGCCGTGTCGGTGGCTTCTTCGACCTCCCTGCAGCATGTGCCGCACGACCTGGCTCTGGAAGACCCGGCCGAAGTTCCGGTGGACGGCCTGTCATTCGCTGATCAGAAGGTCGCTGAGATTGCTCTGCTGGCTCGTGGCCTGGCTGGGGGTGAGGCTGTTGTTGAGCCGGAGTTGAAAGCTGCTGATGAGGCACTGGCTCGCTTCGCCGCTGACCCGCGCAAGCACAACGACGAGATTCGTGCCCGTGCCACCGCTGTGGTTGCTGAGGACTTTGACCGCCCGACCATTGATGTTCGCCGTGC
>NZ_JAPWAL010000042.1:0-1951 GCF_041432905.1 Rothia sp. 27098_8_161
GCCTGCACGCATGGTTCATTCATGATGAGAAGGCGGTGCAGCCTCGGGGTCTTGAAAGGGGTACGACCGGTCATTCACTTAACCCCTCAATATTAACCCGGATTTGCTTCTGGTGCACCCCCAAGCGGTTGTGGCGTGCGCCCGTGATGGGCGATATACCGCCCCAAAACCGGGTGTCGCGAGGCTTTTATGTGGGCGGCTTAAAACACAAATCCCCGCATCCGGCACGGCGTAACCTTACGGCGCATAAAGCGCACGCACACAGCGCATAAAGCGCGGTTACGCATCATGACGGATGCGGGGGGAGAGCTAAAGCTAAAGGGGAAATTGCTACCGAAGTAATTAGGCGCTGATACCGAAACCAACGTGACGCTTCGCGTCGGAACCCAGCTCAACGTAGCCAATTTGAGCGCCAGAAATCAGGGTGGTGTTGCCCTTATCGTCAGTAATCTGCAACAGGGATCCGTCCTCAATTGCCTTTGCGACCTTCTCGGTGATAACGTCCTTGGATTCGGTGGTCTCAACAACGATTTCGCGGGCGATGTGGCGAACGCCAATCTTGATTTCCATGAGTCTCCTCGCAGAATAGTCCGGCGCCGCCAAACGCGCGCCGGGTATGGGAACTGTCTTATCTAGCATCTACTCTAGCGTGAATGCGCCCATCGGCACCGTGAACGGGCGGTACTTCGCCGGGGGCTAATAAAATACTCGCCACCGGACGCGTGAAAAAGCGCGCGAAAACCCACACAAAACCCGTGCGAAAACGGGTTTAGGTATGCGAAGAATGCCAGAAAGAGCAGGGGAGAGGTTCTTAAGAGTCCTCCACCTGAATACCGTAGAGAGTCTCCAGTGCCTGTACGTAATCCTCCGTGCGGCCCTCCGCCGCAAGTTTCTTGGCGCGCACTGTCGGGGTGTGCAACAGGGATTTCACCATGCGACGCATCGCCAGCTCAAGCTGCTCCGTCGCCGCACCGCAACCAAACTGGCTACGCACCTTCTCCAGCTCGGAATCCAACACATCCATAGTGTGCGAGCGCAGCGCAACAATCGCGGAATCAATCGTGCGGGAACGCTGACGAGACAGGAACGCCGCCAGCTCAGACTCCACGATGCGCGTAGCCGTCGCCACGGATTCCTCGGTTTCCTCGGGCGCGGCAAGGCGCACCGATTCGAGGGTAATCAGCTCAACGTTCGGCAGGTCAGCAACCGAGGGATCAAAGTCACGCGAAAGTGCCAGGTCGAGGATCGTGTGGTGACCGCCCGGAATCTGTTCGGGAAGCAACGGATCAGAGCCGCCGGAGCAACCAATAATGACGTCGGCAGAAGCCATGGCCTGCTCCATGCCGTCCACCGGCACCGCAGAAACCTCGCGTTTTGCTGCGAACTCGGCGGCACGGCCCGAACGGGAATTGACCCAAATATCGGTGCAACCACGGTCGCGCAGAGCCGCAATGGTCGCGCCGGCGTAAGCACCCGTACCAAAAATCAGGGCGCGGCGGGTCGACCAATCCTTCTCGGCAACCTCATCCGCAAGATCGAGGGCGACAGATACAATGGAGCGGCCCTGAGCACCAAGAGCCGTATGCTGACCCACCTGACGAGCTGTATGCGCCGCGTGTTCAAATAGCTGAACCAGCTCACCGGGAAGGGGCACGCCGTCCTCTTGCGCTTTCGCCTGAGCAACAGCCAGGGCGCGGCGCACCTGACCGGTGATTTCACGCTCGCCAACCACAGCAGATTCTAAGCCGGAGGCGACCGTCAGCAGGTGGCGTGTAGCCTCATCATCGGCGTACACGTCGAAGCTGGAATTAACCAGTTCTTTGTCTAGCCCGGAGGTGTGCGCAATAGAGTCGACAATCAGCTCACGAACCATGGGGACATGGGCGGACACATGTAGTTGAACATACATTTCAAGACGGTTACAGGTGGCAAGAACGACTGCACCCTTCAC
>NZ_JAPWAL010000043.1:0-1948 GCF_041432905.1 Rothia sp. 27098_8_161
GTGAAGGGTGCAGTCGTTCTTGCCACCTGTAACCGTCTTGAAATGTATGTTCAACTACATGTATCCGCCCATGTCCCCATGGTTCGTGAGCTGATTGTCGACTCTATTGCGCACACCTCCGGGCTAGACAAAGAACTGGTTAATTCCAGCTTCGACGTGTACGCCGATGATGAGGCTACACGCCACCTGCTGACGGTCGCCTCCGGCTTAGAATCTGCTGTGGTTGGCGAGCGTGAAATCACCGGTCAGGTGCGCCGCGCCCTGGCTGTTGCTCAGGCGAAAGCGCAAGAGGACGGCGTGACCCTTCCCGGTGAGCTGGTTCAGCTATTTGAACACGCGGCGCATACCGCTCGTCAGGTGGGTCAGCATACGGCTCTTGGTGCTCAGGGCCGCTCCATTGTATCTGTTGCCCTCGATCTTGCGGATGAGGTTGCCGAGAAGGATTGGTCGACCCGCCGCGCCCTGATTTTTGGTACGGGTGCTTACGCCGGCGCGACCATTGCGGCTCTGCGCGACCGTGGCTGCACCGACATTTGGGTCAATTCCCGTTCGGGCCGTGCCGCCGAGTTCGCAGCAAAACGCGAGGTTTCTGCGGTGCCGGTGGACGGCATGGAGCAGGCCATGGCTTCTGCCGACGTCATTATTGGTTGCTCCGGCGGCTCTGATCCGTTGCTTCCCGAACAGATTCCGGGCGGTCACCACACGATCCTCGACCTGGCACTTTCGCGTGACTTTGATCCCTCGGTTGCTGACCTGCCGAACGTTGAGCTGATTACCCTCGAATCGGTGCGCCTTGCCGCGCCCGAGGAAACCGAGGAATCCGTGGCGACGGCTACGCGCATCGTGGAATCTGAGCTGGCGGCGTTCCTGTCTCGTCAGCGTTCCCGCACGATTGATTCCGCGATTGTTGCGCTGCGCTCGCACACTATGGATGTGTTGGATTCCGAGCTGGAGAAGGTGCGTAGCCAGTTTGGTTGCGGTGCGGCGACGGAGCAGCTTGAGCTGGCGATGCGTCGCATGGTGAAGTCCCTGCTGCACACCCCGACAGTGCGCGCCAAGAAACTTGCGGCGGAGGGCCGCACGGAGGATTATGTACAGGCACTGGAGACTCTCTACGGTATTCAGGTGGAGGACTCTTAAGAGCCTCTCCCCGATCTTTCTGGCATTCTTCGCATACCTAAACCCGTTTTCGCACGGGTTTTGTGTGGGTTTTCGCGCGCTTTTTCACGCATCCGGCGGCAAGTATTTTATTAGCCCCCGGCGAAGTACCGCCCGTTCACGGTGCCGATGGGCGCATTCACGCTAGAGTAGATGCTAGATAAGACAGTTCCTATACCCGGCGCGCGTTTGGCGTCGCCGGACTATTCTGCGAGGAGACTCATGGAAATCAAGATTGGCGTTCGCCACATCGCCCGCGAAATCGTTGTTGAGACCACCGAATCCAAGGACGTTATCACCGAGAAGGTCGCAAAGGCAATTGAGGACGGATCCCTGTTGCAGATTACTGACGATAAGGGCAACACCACCCTGATTTCTGGCGCTCAAATTGGCTACGTTGAGCTGGGTTCCGACGCGAAGCGTCACGTTGGTTTCGGTATCAGCGCCTAATTACTTCGGTAGCTGTTTCCCCTTTAGCTTTAGCTCTCCCCGCATCCGTCATGATGCGTAACCGCGCTTTATGCGCTGTGTGCGTGCGCTTTATGCGCCGTAAGGTTACGCCGTGCCGGATGCGGGGATTTGTGTTTTAAGCCGCCCACACAAAAACCTCGCGACACCCGGTTTTGGGGCGGTATATCGCCCATCACGGGCGCACGCCACAACCGCTTGGGGGTGCACCAGAAGCAAATCCGGGTTAATATTGAGGGGTTAAGTGAATGACCGGTCGTACCCCTTTCAAGACCCCGAGGCTGCACCGCCTTCTCATCATGAATGAACCATGCGTGCAGGC
>NZ_JAPWAL010000044.1:0-1680 GCF_041432905.1 Rothia sp. 27098_8_161
GCAGCTTTTCGTGGCTGGATTATGCAGATTTGCACTAATAAAGCTACTAGTATGGTGCGTAAGCGTCAGCGTCGAGCCACTGATCCTTATGACGCAGAAGGGCTCGAAGGCGTGAGCGGTGCGGCTGAGATGACGTCGAGCAGTACCGCTGACCCGGCTGATTCCAGTGAAGTTAATGCGCAGATTCAGGCCCTTGCCAATCTTTTGGCGTCCGTGGAACCTGAACTGCGTGTAGTGTGGATTCTTCGAGAAATCGATGAAATGTCATATGAAGAGATTGCCAAGACACTAAACCTGACAGTTTCGACCGTCCGTGGGAGGCTGGCACGAGCCCGTTCTCTCATCATACGCCTGATGAAGGAGTGGGCTTGAGTAAATCCAACAACCTCTCAAATAAGGTCCGACACTCAGCAGCGTCGGTAAAATCACTCTCACGATCGCATGAGCAGGACAATCTGGACACCCATGAATATCTGAGTCTCATCGCCTCCCTCCACAAGGAATGGGACCGGCTAGAGGCTATGGGAAGTACCTCGGTTATGCCGCGGCCCCGTTCCATAATGGAAGCTATTCTTGCTGAAACCCGACACGGTAAGCAAGTGGAGATGCCAGCAACAGATTTAGGCCCCTACAGCATGTCTGAGTTTTCGTTGAGGGCTCTTATTCGCCGTACTGTGGACTCAGTACCCGATGCACGTTCCTTGCGTTCTTCTTTCGAACACGCACCTTCAAATGGAGAGCATCGCGGTCTGGGGGTTCCGGAGGTTGTATCTTGCCGAATCTCGGTTCACGGTGCCATTGAAAGCCTACCGCAACTGGCCCAGCAAGTCCGCGATGCCGTCCGCGAAGCCTGCTATGAGAACCTGGGATTCTCCCCGACAGTCAATGTACATATCGAGGACATTCATCATGACGACTAACTTCTCTGGCGCCGAGCTACTTCGGCTGGTCACTGCCATTCCCGGAGTACGAGGAATCGAACCTGGATTGGGTAGCACTCTGAAAGTAATCGGTAGCCGCATGCCGCAGGCCCGATTTGGCGTCATCATTGAATCAGGCTTGCGCAAAGCTACTATTGAGGTCAGTATTGATGGATCCAGGCCGGTCAAAGATATCGTACGAGATATCCAAGAGACTGTCATTCATTCGCTGTCTCAATCGCAACAATACGACGAAGAACATACAAACTCTAAAACCTTAGACTCAACCGGTAGCGATAACGACAATACCCCGCAGGTTAGGGTGAGGGTCCAGTCCCTCCTGTAGGGGGGTTCAACCTCAGAAAACAACGGAGCCCCGCACTACAGCTCGTAGTGCGGGGCTCCGCCCTATTAACCCTCGCGCGCCACAAAAAGCAGCTACCGGGTGTAAGTCTTATTGACCGGGATTAGTGGTCAGCACCAACCATCACGTTGGACGCCTTAATCACTGCGTAAGCGGTCTCGCCAACCTTCAGGCCCAGCTCCTTGATGGACTCGTTGGTGATGGACGCAGAGATAACAACCTCGGGAGCGATCTCGATCTTAACGATGCCGTTAGTTGCACCCTCAGTAATCTCAACAACCTTGCCAGCGAACTGGTTACGTGCAGAAAGCTTCATGAAGCCGTGCCTTTCACTCAATAAACGTACAAATACTCCAAGCATTCTACACGCCGTAGCCATTGAGAAGTATCTTCCAA
>NZ_JAPWAL010000045.1:0-1645 GCF_041432905.1 Rothia sp. 27098_8_161
GCAGCTTTTCGTGGCTGGATTATGCAGATTTGCACTAATAAAGCTACTAGTATGGTGCGTAAGAGTCAGCGTCGAGCCACTGATCCTTATGACGCAGAAGGGCTCGAAGGCGTGAGCGGTGCGGCTGAGATGACGTCGAGCAGTACCGCTGACCCGGCTGATTCCAGTGAAGTTAATGCGCAGATTCAGGCCCTTGCCAATCTTTTGGCGTCCGTGGAGCCTGAACTGCGTGTAGTGTGGATTCTTCGAGAAATCGATGAAATGTCATATGAAGAGATTGCCAAGACACTAAACCTGACAGTTTCGACCGTCCGTGGGAGGCTGGCACGAGCCCGTTCTCTCATCATACGCCTGATGAAGGAGTGG
This sequence comes from Rothia sp. 27098_8_161, assembly GCF_041432905.1. Lineage (NCBI taxonomy): Bacteria > Bacillati > Actinomycetota > Actinomycetes > Micrococcales > Micrococcaceae > Rothia > Rothia sp. 27098_8_161. Next base: position 367 of record NZ_JAPWAL010000045.1, read on the forward strand.
GCTTGAGTAAATCCAACAACCTCTCAAATAAGGTCCGACACTCAGCAGCGTCGGCAAAATCACTCTCACGCTCGCATGAGCAGGACAATCTGGACACCCATGAATATCTGAGTCTCATCGCCTCCCTCCACAAGGAATGGGACCGGCTAGAGGCTATGGGAAGTACCTCGGTTATGCCGCGACCCCGTTCCATAATGGACGCTATTATCGCTGAGACTCGACACGGTACTCAGGTGGAAATGCCCGATACAGATTTGGGTCCCTACAGCATGTCTGAGTTTTCGTTGAGGGCCCTTATTCGCCGCATTGTAGACTCAGTACCCGGTGCACGTTCCTTGCGTTCTTCTTTCGAGCACGCACCTTCAAGCGAAGAACATCGGGGTCTGGGGGTTCCGGAGGGTGTATCTTGCCGAATCTCGGCGTACGCTCCCGTTAAAAGCCTACCGCAGCTGGCCCAGCAAGTCCGTGATGCCGTCCGCGAAGCCTGCTATGAGAACCTGGGAATCTCCCCGACGGTCAATGTACATATCGAGGATATTCATCATGACGACTAACTTCTCTGCTGCCGAGCTACTCAGGCTTGTCACTGCCATTCCCGGAGTACGAGGAATCGAACCTGGACTGGGTAGCACCCTGAAAGTAATTGGTAGCCGCATGCCGCAGGCCCGATTTGGCGTCATCATTGAATCAGGCTTGCGCAAAGCTACTATTGAGGTCAGTATTGATGGATCCAGGCCGGTCAAAGATATCGTACGAGATATCCAAGAGACTGTCATTCATTCGCTGTCTCAATCGCAACAATACGACGAAGAACATACAAACTCTAAAACCTTAGACTCAACCGGTAGCGATAACGACAATACCCCGCAGGTTAGGGTGAGGGTCCAGTCTCTCCTGTAGGGGGTTCAACCTCAGAAAACAACGGAGCCCCGCACTACAGCTTGTAGTGCGGGGCTCCGCCCTATTAACCCTCGCGCGCCACAAAAAGCAGCCGCCCGGGTGTATGTCTTATTGACCGGGATTAGTGGTCAGCACCAACCATCACGTTGGACGCCTTAATCACTGCGTAAGCGGTCTCGCCAACCTTCAGGCCCAGCTCCTTGATGGACTCGTTGGTGATGGACGCAGAGATAACAACCTCGGGAGCGATCTCGATCTTAACGATGCCGTTAGTTGCACCCTCAGTAATCTCAACAACCTTGCCAGCGAACTGGTTACCTGTAGAAAGCTTTATGAAGCCGCGTCTTTCACTCAATAAACGTACAAAATAATCTAAGCA
>NZ_JAPWAL010000046.1:0-1605 GCF_041432905.1 Rothia sp. 27098_8_161
TTGACGTTCAGCAGGGCCACCGGCTTGGAGTGAATGTCAAGGAACTGCCAGCTAAAAACTTCAAAGAACTCTTCGAGGGTGCCGGGGCCGCCGGGCATGGCAACGAATGCGTCGGCTTTCTCAATCATGGCGATTTTGCGCTGGTGCATGGTGTCCACAATTTCGAGGGTGGTCTGGCCGGGGTACACGCCCTCCAATCCGACCAGTTTGTGGGTGACCACGCCGTAGACCACGCCGCCGGCATCCAGGGTTGCGCCCGCAATGGTGCCCATGAGGCCTGTGCGGCCGCCACCGTACACCACGCCAATATTGTTCTGGGCGCAGAGAGTGCCGAGCTCCTGGGCGCGGGTGGTGAAGAGCGGGTCGTTGCCGGAGCGTGCACCGCAGTAGACGGCAAGGTTGTAGTCAGTCTTCTTCATGGTTCTCCTTGGGGTGTATAAGGGTTTCCGGGGTGGAGCGCCTCTATGCGTTCTACCCACGATAGATGTTGCTGTGTTGAGAGTACCGGATGCACCTGTGTACCTCATGTGTGCCACCCGCCAGTTCAGAGGCACGTTGGGCTCAACGGTTAAGGTAGCGGGGTGCGCGCCAGTAGCGGGAAAATCTGCTCTGTATTCAGCGGTGCCTGCGCATCAGAATCGGAGGGGCTGCTCATGGCAGGGTTGACCCAGCGCAGCTCGGCGATTTCAGCCTGCGGCACCAGCGTAGCCAGCTGTTCGTGCTGCTCGTCGGTGGGTGAGTATTCGTAGGTTTCGGCGCGTACCGTAAAGCCGACCTCATTCAATGCCGCCGCCTTCAGAATGCCCAGGTAGTGCATCCGGATGGGGTCGGGGGTGAGTCCGATTTCTTCGCTTACTTCACGGCAGGCGGTCTGTAGCGGGGTCTCCCCCGGTTCAGGTTTGCCGCCGGGCATCATAAACCCGTCACTACCCTGCTTGCGCACGGTCAGAACAAGCCCGTCCTTAGTGCGGATGGCTACAGCGCACACCTTCACAATACGATGTGCATTATCGATAGCGCCATGTGTAGCGGCGGGCTGCCCGGTGTGTGACGCGCCGGCAGGGGTATAGGGGTTGTTCTGCATGCTTTCCACCCTAGCATCTGGACGCTTCAAATTCTTGACTCAGCCCACGGATAAAGACGTTCATCTCCTCGATGGGGAACTCTCTGCATCAGCAGAGCCGCCGGCTCCCCTCTTATGGGGGAACCGGCGGCTCTTCACGTATCAGCTATTGCAGCCAATAGTTCTGCATGTTCGCATTACTTCGAAACCTTAACATCAATGCCGCTCACGTCAATCTGCTCCAGCGGAATGATGCGGTCACGAGTGACCACGCGGTGCACCAGCCAGACCGCAATAATCACGGGCAGACCAATGTAGGAGCTGAGCACGCCAGCCCAGTCACCGCTCAAGAACGCCTCATAGTTCTGGCCACCAATAACGACCAGGCACATGAGGAAGGCTATAATCGGGCCCACGGGGAAGAACGGCGCCACATAGGGCAGATCCTTCAAACTGTTGCCCTGCTTCAGGTATGCGCGGCGGAAACGGTAGTGAGCCACGGCGATACCCACCCAGGTAATGAAGCCAGCCAGACCGGACAC
>NZ_JAPWAL010000047.1:0-1575 GCF_041432905.1 Rothia sp. 27098_8_161
TCGTGCTGGAAAGAACTAGCCAGCCGACGGTGTATTCAGAAATCTCGAAGGTGAGTCTATGACTACGAACAACAACCACGGCGATCGCAACCTCGCAATGGAACTGGTCCGCGCGACTGAAGCAGCAGCAATTGCTGCAGGCCCCTGGGTCGGCGCAGGCGAAAAGAATCTCGCAGATGGCGCAGCCGTAGACGCAATGCGTTACCGCCTCTCCACCGTCAACTTCAACGGCACCGTTGTCATCGGTGAAGGCGAGAAGGACAAGGCTCCCATGCTGTACAACGGCGAGAAAGTCGGCGACGGCTCCGGTCCCTCCCTCGACGTGGCGGTTGACCCCATCGACGGTACCCGCCTGACCGCACTCGGCATGGACAATGCCCTCTCCGTGATTGCTGTGGCAGACGGCGGCACTATGTTCGACCCCTCCGCAGTGTTCTACATGGAGAAGCTGGTCACCGGCCCCGACGCCGCAGAATTTGTCGACCTGCGCCTGCCCGTCAAGCAGAACCTGCACCTGGTCGCTAAGGCTAAGGGCAAGAAGGTTAGCGAGCTGACCGTATGCGTGCTGGACCGCCCCCGCCACGCCAAGCTGATCCAGGAGATTCGCGAGGCAGGTGCCCGTACCCGCATCATCCTCGACGGTGACGTCGCTGGCGCTATCGCAGCCTGCCGCGAAAACACCGGCGTGGACCTCATGCTCGGCACCGGCGGCACCCCCGAAGGCGTTGTCGCAGCATGCGCTATCAAGGCAACCGGTGGCGTCATCCAGGGCCGCCTGGCACCGACCGACGAGGCAGAACGCGAAAAGGCACTGGAAGCTGGCCACGACCTCGACCGCGTGCTGACCACCAACGACCTGGTCACCAGCGACAACTGCTTCTTCGCCGCAACCGGTATCACTGACGGCAAGCTGCTGCGCGGCGTGCGCTACAGCAAGAACCTTGTGACCACCCAGTCGCTGGTTATGCGTTCCTCCTCGGGCACCGTGCGTACCGTCGAGGCGGAGCACCGCCTCTCCCGCCTGCGCGAGATTCTCTCGCACACCAAGAGCCCCGAAGAACAGTAATCTGCGAAGAACAGTAACCTCGCCCCGCAAGGGCTGAGGAGCCGCACTAAGACTCCTCGAATATTGGACATACATACACAGGGAGCCGTCCTCACCGAGTTCTTCGGTGAGGACGGCTCCCTCATATATTTAGCTTTTAGTTCTCAGGATACGCCCGAGTAAGGACGAGCCTGAACCCGTTAGCGAGAGCGGAAAGACTGAACCTTCGCCTTCGCCTTCGACACAGCATCACGAACAGCGGGACGAGCCTTGTACGCCAGCGTGTAGGCGCGGTAACCCAACGAAGTTACCGGAACATCCCAGGTACCCGGGTACTCCACCGACTCGCCACCGAAGGACTTCTTGAACTTCGTGAAGCCAGCCCACTCGTGATCCGGCTGATCCTCCGGCGCAATACCGAAGAGGTCAACGTACTTCAGACCCTTGCGCTTAGCGTCCAGGATAAAGTTCGTCACCACCACAACACCTGCACTAAGGTTGCGGTGCTCGAAGGAAGCCGCAGCGTGCGC
>NZ_JAPWAL010000048.1:0-1528 GCF_041432905.1 Rothia sp. 27098_8_161
AGGGGCGACTCGCCATGACGGCGGGTCGCCCCTCCTTCTGTGTATGTTCTCCGCCCCGTCATTAAGTGGGTAGCGGGTTCTCACTATTGTTCAACGATGTTGAACACTTTGAACTGTTTATAGTGGACCAGCGTGTAGATGAGGCAGAGTACAGCCGGGATACTGACGACGAGTGCAGCGTTGAAGGAGCCTAGATGGTCAAGCATCAGTGCTACCGCACCCATGGAGTACAGCGTTCCTAGCCCAAACACGGCACCGTCAAGAGAGCTGGCACGCCCCAGTAACTCATTCGGTGTAATGCAGTCACGCAGATTGTTGGAGAAGATGAAAGCTGATGCCCATCCTACGTCCAGGATGAAGAGCAAGGCTCCGAGCACTACGGGGTTATTGCTGATGGTGACGAGCGGTATTCCGAGCAGGGATACGACGTTGGCGACCAGCAGCATTCCTCGTGTGTTCTCGAAAGAGAGGAAACGATCGATGATGAGCGCCGCGACGATACCACCGATACCGCTGCAGGCCATAATCATGCCTACCACTGAGGCTTCAAAGGTGAGTTCCTCGTACAGGCGGTAAATAATGATGAGTGAATACGATGCCGTAGCTGCCGCCAAGAAGAACGTGTAGACAAGGATAAGTCTCTGCGGGGCACCGGAGAACATGTATTGGATACCGTCAAACATCCGGTGGATAAACCCATGTTGTGCGGTTTCGCGTTGCTCAGTTTTAGTTTCCATCTCTACAGATGGCAACGTTGCGTATGAAATAGTTGCCGCTCCGAAAAGGAGCACCGGGACGATAAGACCGACCGTTGCACCCGCGACAAGAACAATAAATCCTGCTGTAGGGGGCGCAATGATTGCGGATATTCCCTCGCAAATTTCACGACGTGCGTTGTACGAAAGAAGGTTTTCTCGTCCGAGAAGCTGCGGAATATATCCCGCTTCTGAGGCAGCAGCCAGTTCGGAGAAGACACCGCTCACAAATCCTAGTGCGGCGATGGTGAACCATGACAGCATATGCTGCTCAATCATCAACGCCAAGGTAAGGATGCTGAGGATGTTTACTGCCCCGGCAATCACGATCATAGGTTTTCGAGGCAGACTATCAGATAGGGTTGCTAGTGGATATGCCAAGGCGATATTGGGGATTTGCATGGCTACTGCCATCACGCCAGCTAACCCAATTTCGCCTGTACTAGCGAGAATCGCGATGGGTAGGGCGAAGGAATATATTCCTGTACCTACCAGAGAGCCGATAAGGGCTACGTAGATTCTCCACGGTATTTTATGTGTTGTCATGCTTTATTCCTTCCAGCACGCATCAAAATAGCTGCTAACAATTGTGATGAACACGATGATCCTAGTTCACAAAAAATGGCATGCCTTAAAGATTTATAGGCAGAATAATGAAATGTTGTCCTAGGAATCTGAACTTTGCTAGAGACAATATTGACAGTATCCTCCACCTCCTTACATACAGGCCAATTCCTATGAGATAGGATTTCGCCTCTTAAAATATGCTCCCC
>NZ_JAPWAL010000049.1:0-1503 GCF_041432905.1 Rothia sp. 27098_8_161
CCAACACAACGCAGGTGACGGTACCCGCCACCATGCTCAGCACCATATTCTTACGCCACAGGTGCACCCCCACGGTCACCACCAGGCCCGCAAGGTACGGCGCTGCCGTAGCGAACGAGGAGTAATTAATCTTCGCCACCGCATAGATGGCAAGTAGTGCGACCGCGCCGAGCGGAATCCAGTGGCTGAGCGCATCCAGTAGTTCGGAGCCAGCCAGAGCCTTTTTCAGACCGAAGGGGAGCAGGCGCAACAGAAAAGTAATTCCAGCAGCAATGAACACCGCAGCAAGAATATATCCGGTGGTTACTTCACTGTTCATAAGGTTTATCTCTTTCTGCACTACCTCCCCCAAAGACCCATGAAAGAGTGAAAGAACCCTGAACGAAGCGTGTGGGTGAAGCCGTGAAAAAAGGGCAGGGAGAGCCTACTCATAGAGAAGGCGCTCAGTAGTGCGGTAGGTACGTGAGTTGATGAAAGCCGCGAATAGTGAGGTGGAGGGGTATTCCTTCCGGGCAGAGACTACATCTCTGTATGACCTCGGGTGGTGCCGCTCCCGGTGCGGTGTTACTCCGGGGCGGCACAGCGTTCTGCGTCGCTAGTTTCCTTAGCGGTGTCTTTCATCTGAGTCATGGGTACCTCAACTTCTGGGGGCCTCCGTGCAGGTTCGCATGTGAAGGCGTCTTTTGAATCCTAGAAATAGAAAGAGGGGAGAGCGGTGCTCTTCATCTATCCTAGCGGGTTTTGAACACATATGTAATGTTCTTACTGTTGTGTGGAAGCGGGCGCATCAGCGGTAGTGGTGGTGTCGCTACTCTCAGTTGTTTCTGCATAAACAGTACGATGCGGCAGGGTGCCGCGGCGCTTCGCTACCGGGAAGCGCACCAACAGTAGCACCACATACGAACCCAACGCCATCACCAGGAAAGAGGACGGCGCAAAAACTAGGGCTACCGTGGCAGAAATTGCCATAAATAATGCTGCCACACGATCCGGGTTAGCACGGTAACCGTCCATGGCAAGCACCGTGAAGAGTGCTACCATCACAAAATCAACGCCCTTTAAATCGCTCAAGAAGCTTGCACCGAGCACATACCCGAGGATTACGCTCAGAATCCATGAGACGTAAATCAGAGTGTTTACCCACAGGATGCGTGCACCGGAACGGTCATTGCGGTCAGGGCCGGAGTTGAGAGCAAACGCCTCATCACAGAGAGTGTGAATGGCGAAAAGCTTAGCCCAGAAACCCTTGATCCTGTGTAGAGGATAGGAAAGACCGTACACTAGATGGCGGGCATTCACGAGGAATACTGTCAACGCAATCGACGTGATAGAGGCACCACCAGAAATCATGCCCACCATCAAAAACTCCACCGAGCCGGCAAACACCAGTGAAGAAATCAGTGGTGCCGCCCAAAAAGGCATATGGTGCGCACTCAAAATAACACCCAAACCCAAACCCAGCACCGCGATACCGAGCATCACCACGGAAGAATCCGCCATAGC
>NZ_JAPWAL010000050.1:0-1476 GCF_041432905.1 Rothia sp. 27098_8_161
TAGGTCAGGTTGTAGTCGGTGTCCTGCGCGGTCAGTTCGGCGGCAAGCTTCAGTTGCACCGCCACACCGCCCTTCATATCGGTGGCACCGCGGCCGTAGAGCACGTACCCGTCCTCTTCTTCACGCACCGTGGACGGCACGGTACCCAGGGATCCCTCAACGGTGGGCAGGGGCACGGTATCCAGGTGACCGGCAAGGATAATGCGGGTACGCTCGCCCTTAGCGCCGGGCGGCGGCGGGAATTCAGTGCGGGCAATAATGGCGTCCCCGTCACGAGTCAGGTGCAGGTGCGGGCAGAACGACAGCGCCGTGTGCACGGCGTCAGCAATTAGCTGCTCGTTGCCGGAAACCGACTCGTAATCCAGCAGGGCACGGGTCAGCTCGGGCATGGATACGTCCAAGTTCAGGGGCGGAGCCGGAACCGAGTGATGCTCAGAAATATTCGGGGAAACGCTCATCCTTCCACCTTACAGGTTCCCCCGCGCACGCAACGCCCATATCGAGGATATGGGACGCTCTTGAAGGGACACCAATCCCCAAAACTATAATGGACGGTATGTCTGAAAACACTCCCCGTTATGCCTCCGGCGTTGCACTGGTTAATGTTGTTATCTCTGGCGAGCACGCCGGCACCGTCCTGGATGCTTGGTTCCCCGCCCCCTCCCTCACCCAGACTCCTGACCTGTCCATCGCGGACGAGCTGGAGGAGCTGGCCGCTGAGCACCCGGCACGCAATGCTCGCACCGAGGTACGCACTGCCTCCATTAACCTGGATGAGGCACCCGAAGACGCAGTTGACGCATACCTGCGTCTGCACCTGCTCTCGCACACCCTGGTTCGCCCCAACGAGCTGAACCTGGACGGCTTGTTCGGTACCCTGGCGAATGTTGCGTGGACCAACCACGGCCCGGTGCTTGCCGCCGAGTTCCAGAAGCTTGCGATTGGTCTGCGCAAGCTGGGCCACCTGAGTGTGAGCCATATTGATAAGTTCCCTCGCCTGGTGGATTACGTGGTTCCCGCCGGTGTACGTATTGGTGACGGTGACCGCCTGCGCCTGGGTGCGCACCTGGCGTCCGGCACGACCGTGATGCACGAGGGCTTCGTGAACTTCAACGCCGGTACCCTGGGCACCTCCATGGTTGAGGGCCGTATTTCTCAGGGCGTTGTGGTGGGTGACGGCTCGGATGTGGGTGGCGGCGCCTCGACGATGGGCACCCTCTCCGGTGGAGGTACTCAGCGCGTGTCTATTGGTGAGCGTTCCCTGTTGGGTGCGGAGTCCGGTATCGGTATTGCCCTGGGCGATGACTGTGTGGTGGAGGCTGGCCTGTACGTGACCGCTGGTTCGCGCGTGAGCGTTCTGCTGCCCGGCCAGGAGGCGCGCGTGGTGAAGGCTGCGGAGCTGTCCGGTGTGTCGAACCTGCTGTTCCGCCGCAATTCGGTCAGCGGCGCGATTGAGGTTCTGCCGCGTGCGAAGAA
>NZ_JAPWAL010000051.1:0-1381 GCF_041432905.1 Rothia sp. 27098_8_161
TCAGATTCGCCGGCTGCCACACCAATCATTTCGGTGCCTTGGAAGGAGAAACCAGCCACCATGAAGATGGCGAGTACGGCGGGTGCGCCGCCGACGAAGGGTGCCTCACCAACAGTCCAGTTGGAGACGCCCGGGGAGCTACCGCCCAGGATGCCGAAGATCATGGCGATACCTGCGATGAGGAAGACGACCACGGTGACGACCTTGATGGTGGCGAGCCAGAATTCACTCTCACCGTAGGAGCGTGCCGAGAGGGCGTTGATGCCGGTCAGCAGCACGAGGAATCCTGCCGCCCATACCCAGGATGGGACGTTCGGGAACCAGTACCTCATCACCTCGCCGACGGCTACGAGTTCGGCAGCGACGGTAATCGCCCAGTTGAACCAGTAGTTCCAGCCCATGGCGAATCCAAAGGACGGAGACACGTAGCGTGCCGCGTAAGTCTGGAATGCGCCGGGGACGGGCAGGTGAGCAGCCATCTCGCCGAGGGACTGCATGAGGAAGAGCACCATGATGCCGATGAGGGCGTAGGCGAGGATTGCGCCGCCGGGGCCTGCGGTGGAGATGGTCTTACCGGAGGCAACGAAGAGGCCGGTGCCGATTGCGCCGCCGATTGCGATCATCTGCATGTGGCGGGCGGAGAGGCCTCGCTTCAGTTCACCCTCTGCGGAGGTGGCTTCCGATGCAACGCCGGAAGTCTCTGTAGGCTGTGCCATGTCAGGTCTTCTTTCTGAGGCTCTTGCTTCGTGCGTTTGCTAGCGGTCTAGTCTGGTGTCCAGTCTAGTCTTGCTGCGGGTGGTGTCGCCGAAGGTTTAGCCTGCTGTCAAGAAATTCTTCAATCATTAGGGTTTCTTACGTATCGTAAGTTTTTCTAATCTGAGGGTCAATCCTACTCGCTTTTCAGGCTCTTTTCCACCCCAAAACCACAAAAACACAGAAAAACCCTCCCGCACCATCTCATCACAAGCGGTACAGGAGGGTTCAAAACCTGTTTACTAGGTTCCCCTGGCTTATCTACTTCGCCAGGCTTTAGTCAGCCAGGTTGTAGAACGAAACGTTCGTGGGGTGTTCCACGGTACGAGAAACGGTGCAGTCCTTCTGCTCGCTGAGCTGAATCAGACGGTCCACCATCTTCTGCGCCTTAGCACCCTGCTCATCCTCAGGGAAGCGCACGTCAAAGTCCACCTCAACGTCGTCGAGGCGCACCGCGCCATCTTCGGTCTGCTTCAGTGCTGAGGCGAGCACTTCGAACACCTCGGGGGTGGAGCGGCGGGAGGTGCCCGCGTCCACATCCACGGAGGAGCATCCGGCAATAGCGGCGAGTAGTAGCTCGACGGGGGTTAGCAGGCCCTCACCCACACCGAAGTCGAGTGTTGCGCCG
>NZ_JAPWAL010000052.1:0-1282 GCF_041432905.1 Rothia sp. 27098_8_161
CATTTTTACAACAGTTTGTTACATGTTATTGGGTGGTTCTTCCTGCTTTTCTGTGGGAGTGAGGGGCTGGAGGCCTAAAATTTGCCGTGGCTTTATTTTGTTTTTGTCTTTTTTACTTTAAGTTGTGCCTGTGTGTCGAGTTATGAGTGGTACACATGAGATGCTTTATATATGACACAGGTTACATCGGGAGTGGTGACCCCATATCAGTCACCCGAGAAAATTCGTTCACGTGATGTTCAGATGACTGCAGTTGCTTTCCTTGAGACTCGAACAATTCTTGTCTCTGGAACTCTGGAAACCAGTGACCGGGCGGTCATGGTTACCTATGATTTGCCTTCAGAAGGTGAGTGGACCTTCATTAAGGTGGAGACAAACCTGTCTAATCAATCATGGAGCAGCTGGATTATGAGCGTGGACGATGATGGTGAATTTGTGGAGGATGTTGCTCGCCCAGCTATCTCGCAACAGTTCTCACAGGTCGTCTATAGCGCTGATCATCGGAGGCTAGGATTCTTTGATGGAGAGGTTCGACCGGGAGAGGCAGTCCTGAAGCAGTTTACCGTTCGAGCTCCGTCGCGTCGGTTTTACATGAGCCACGGACGCAGGCATCGCCCTCAGGGAACTCCTGTTGATGAGATTTTCTCTGAAATTCTAGAGGGGTACACTCTGGATTCTTCTTACGAAATTTTTGTTCCAGTTGAAATTCGCTATTAGTAAAATGCCTACCTATTTGTAATAGGTAGGCATTTTAGGAGGTAAGTATGGGTAACTATAAAAATTACTTTTTTGTGCCACCTGGATATTTGTTGGATAGTCCCAGGGGGAGGCAGGAAATTTTAAAAAATGTAGTTGATTTGCAGGAGATGCCCTCATTTCATGACTATATCGATTCTGAAGGTTATTTGGATGTGGTTATAGTCGGGGGAGGTTTGTCTGGAATCAATCTTGCCTCATCTATCTTTCATGTTGATGGATTAAAGTATGTAATTGTTGATCCACATAAAAGGTTGGGCGACAAATTTTTGTCCATGTGTAATTCAATTGGTCAAAATGTAATGAGGTCTCCATATGAACATCATCCAGGTTGCCAATTTGTTCACGATTGTGAATTAGTGGATTTTGCTCGAATTAAATACAGTTTCCTTACTGTGACGGAAAGGGAACAAGTTAAAATGTCAATCATGGGGCATCGATCCATAGTTCCTATGGATGTTTTTGAAGGGTTCGTGCGTCATGTGATTGAATTGCATGAACTCGAAAAAAGGCACATTGAGGATGA
>NZ_JAPWAL010000053.1:0-1226 GCF_041432905.1 Rothia sp. 27098_8_161
ACCCAGCTGGTCAAACCACAGCCAGTCCGTGTACACCTGGGACGCACCCACAAACGCAGCAATGAGCACCGCCACCACAGCAATCGTTGCCTTCAGGGGGCTACGGCGCTTGGGGGCAGGATTCGTCGGCTTGGGATGCGCGGTGTTATTGGTCGATTCAGACACAATTCCTCGCTCATCATATGTTCAGAGAAAATAACTGCCTTTAAGTATCTCAGAGGTACAGCAGAAGGGCAGAAACTCGTAGAAGCTCGGGGCGAAATATGACCGGGTTAAGAGATTTTGAGGCGCGAAATAATGAGGTGAGGACAGAGAAAAGGACGCAGAACAGCCCCGGTACCGTAAAGTACCGGGGCTGACTTCTACGTTATACGGGTTAGAACCTCTCGGAGAGAAACGTTACGTTAGGAGCCGCAACGGGGCAGGGAATCATCCGGTGTACCGGACTTAATCGCCTCCACCGTCTTCACCGCCTCATCCAGGGTCGACACCGGAATCACAGTCATCGTGCCGCTCACCTGACCGGCGTGATAGTAGTTGAACAGGTCGGGGTCCTGCGCCTGCATCTTCACAATCGAATCGCAGTTCTCCTTCGGCGCCAAGAAATAACGCGCACCGTAACGGCCCGTCGCCAGGATCTTATACTTAATGCCGCCAATTGCGCCAACCTTACCGTCAGCATCAATCGTGCCAGTACCCGAAATGTAGCTGCGGTATGGGTCGCCTCCGGCGTCCTCATCGGCGAGCAGAGTACCCTCACTCAGTTTATCGACCGTACCCAGCGCGAGCATCAGACCCGCGCTCGGACCGCCCACACCGTCCAGGTTGTACTGCACGTGCGCCGGCGGGTCATAGCTCTGCTTCAAGCCAGCACCCAGAATCCAGCGGCTATTGTCACTGGAACGAACCGGGGTCAGCTTAAACGTCTGCTGCGTGCCGTTACGTTCCACGGTCACGTCAATCGGCGAACCGTTCGAGGCGTCTACCGCCTTCGGAACATCGGTGAGGGTCTCAATCTGCTTCTCCCCCACCTTCACGATGCGGTCATCAGCCTTCAGCGCGCTCGCGGCCGGGGAACCCTCCACCGTGGAAAGCACCTGAACCTTCTCATTCACTGCCATCTTCAGCTCGCGCATCGCCGCGACCTTCGCCTGAGTCTGCGAATCAGCCATCTGCGCGCCGGTCGCCGCCGTTGCCTGTTCATGGCTCACGTGCGGGTACAGGGC
>NZ_JAPWAL010000054.1:0-1207 GCF_041432905.1 Rothia sp. 27098_8_161
TTGCTTACTTCTTCTTACCTGCGACGGTACGCTTCGGGCCCTTGCGGGTACGTGCGTTAGTCTTGGTGCGCTGACCGTGAACCGGCAGGCCGCGGCGGTGGCGCAGGCCCTGGTAGGAACCGATTTCAACCTTACGGCGGATGTCAGCTGCAACCTCGCGGCGAAGATCACCTTCAACCTTGTAGTTGCCTTCGATGAAGTCACGAAGTGCCACGAGCTCCTGGTCGGTCAGGTCCTTGACGCGGGTGTCAGGGTTGACGCCGGTAGCAGCGAGGGTTTCATGTGCACGGGTCTTGCCCACGCCGTAGATGTAAGTGAGAGCAACTTCCACGCGCTTTTCGCGGGGAATATCAACTCCAGCGAGACGTGCCATACTGGCTTCTCCTTGTTGTTTTCCAGAGGTCTATAGCATCACTGCCCGAGTTGTTCTGCCTCGGTCCCCGGCCTCTGAGTCCGGAGGTATCCGAAGGCGCCTTTTTGGGCGTTGCTTCGGAGCGGTGCCTATGACAATTCCGCCCTCTGTTGAGGCGGTTACAAAGTCAGCTACTAGGGATTAGCCCTGGCGCTGCTTGTGGCGCGGGTTTTCGCAGATCACCATGACCACACCGTGACGGCGGATCACTTTGCACTTATCGCAGATCGGCTTAACGCTCGGCTTGACCTTCATCGCATTCCTTTTGATTGCAACTTGATTACTGGCGAGATAAGAGGTTCCCTCACTTACGTTGGGGAACTGCGTTATCCCTTTGAACACGATTTAAACGCCGCCAAAGGCGACGTTTATCTCGGGTTTACTTGTAACGGTAGACGATACGACCTCGGGAAAGGTCGTAGGGGCTCAGTTCCACTACTACTCGGTCCTCAGGCAGGATGCGAATGTAGTGCTGACGCATCTTGCCCGAGATGTGTGCGAGAACCTTGTGGCCGTTATCCAGCTCAACACGGAACATCGCGTTGGGCAGAGCTTCAACCACAGAGCCTTCAATCTCGATGACGCCGTCTTTCTTAGCCATATCCTCCGCTAACGTCGGTGCCCGTCGCAGGTGCGGCGGGCAAATGTATCTTCTGTCTGTGAGCTCACCGCGGTGAGGTGCTAGGGCGTTTTAAGGTGCACTTAACACTGGCACAAACAACCAACTCTTAACTCTACGGCAAAGAGCGGGGAAAAACAACCGTGATTTTTATGACATCAGGCACTTAAGGTTTA
>NZ_JAPWAL010000055.1:0-1185 GCF_041432905.1 Rothia sp. 27098_8_161
AATAAATCGCCAGCGCGATGACCTGGTATGTACTCGCGGCCATAATGTTCCTTCTCTCCTGGTGATAATACGTGTCTGTGTGTATTTATGCACTACGCCATAACTTTATGAGTGGCATAGGATACAGTCTAGGCTTTGAAAGGCTGAAAATAAAGTCTATTTGACGATTAGAGATGAGAAGTTGTGGAATAAATATGTATTTGCTGTGTAAATTTTATGGTCGTACAGGTGGGGGGGCTGTGGGAGCATGTGCGAAAAAGTGCCCTAAAAATCCCTGAATTTCAGGGTTTCGGGCACTTGAGTCAAAGATATGTACTTGAAAAGCAACGCAAACGCTCAATGGCATATGCATATAAAACGGATTAAACGAAAAATTTAAAAGCCGTTCAGAGTGTTGAACTGTCGTAAAACAATGTCACAGAAGCTTAGAAATCCTTCACGACCCACGGCTCAGAAGCCATACGAGCCGGGTCAAAACGCTCCAAAATTGCCGCGGCATTGGGCACCGGAGCATCCGCCGAATGGACAGAGCCATCGACGTTATATACCGGAATAGAAGCGGCAATCCACCCCAAAATCGTCGGGATTTCAATGCCCGCCTCACGTAGCTGCGGCAGGGTCACCGCACCATCACGCTTTGCCAGACGCTTACCTTCCTCGTTGAGTGCCAGTGGTACGTGAGCGTAACGCGGCTGTGCCAAACCCAAAAGCTGCGCCAAATACGACTGGCGAGGCGCAGAAGGGAGTAGATCATCACCGCGCACAATCTGCTCAACCCCCACAAAGGCATCATCCACCACGGAAGTCAGGTTATAGGCGTAGGTGCCGTCATTGCGTACCAGCACAAAATCATCCACCAGCCCCGTGTAGGCACCGTAAAAATCATCCTGCACCGTGTAGCTCGTGTGCTCAGCGCGCAGGCGCAGAGCTGGCGGACGCTGAACGCCACGCTCCTTCCGTTGTGCTTCTGTCAGCCCACGGCAGGTACCCGGGTATGCGCCCGGCGCGCCGTGCGGGGCACTTGAGGCCTCCTGAATTTCGCGGCGAGTACAGAAACACTCATAGACGAGTCCCGCCTCGCGTAGCAGTTGAACCGCCTGCGCGTAGGCGGCAATGCGCGTGCTCTGGTACAGTACGCCTGCTTCCTTGCCCTCGGTGCTTTCGCTGCCCTCAATACGCCCTGCC
>NZ_JAPWAL010000056.1:0-1104 GCF_041432905.1 Rothia sp. 27098_8_161
ACGGCGGGTCGCCCCTCCTTCTGTATCTGCACGCCTCATTCGGCGGCTCTTGCTCAGTCCCAGCAGCCGGTTTAGAGTTCTTCCGGCGGCACCGATTCCAGACCAAAACGGCAGTGGCCGTCATAGTTCAGCGCAGCATCAATACGGTCCAGCATCCGCTCCGAAAGCAACGCACGCTCGGCAGGGTCAGACACATCCACCCAACGCACCTGCGAAGACTCCTCGTCGTTCACCTTCGCCTCACCAGAAACCCAGCGGCACAAGAACGTATGGTCCAAGAACTGGCAGCGGTCACCATTACCGAACTGCATCGGCGGGTCAGCCTTCACCTGAGCCAGCTCCAGCACCTCAATCTGCACGTTTGCCTCCTCCTGCGCCTCACGCAGGCAGGTCAGTGCGGGACTCTCCCCCGGGTCTACAATGCCCGTGATCGGGGTCCACGCCCCGTTATCGCTACGGCGCACCAGCAGCACCTTAGAATCCTGCTCACGGTACACCACAGCCGTCGCACCGGAGAGCCAGAGGTAATCCGAACCAATCCGCTCACGCAGCTTACGGATATAGGGAGGAGTAGGCATAACATCAACCTTTCAAAAGTCCCGGCAGTTCTGTCGAGAAATAGGTGCTAGAGAGCAGAGCAAACAGCTACGAGCCGCACGAATAATGAGCCCGTCACTTAGCCGGACGGGCACCCCACTTCGGAATCTACCACAGAGAATACGCCGGAGCCGCCAACGCCACCAGCGCGCCCAGAAGCATAAACGGACCGAAGGCAATGCGGGTGCTACCGCGCGCCTTCGTGAACAGCACCAGAGCCAAAGACACCAGACCACCGGCAAGGAACGTCACCAGCGACGCCCAGCCCAGATTTGCCCAGGACAGGTACCCGAGCGCGCCGCCCAGAATGCCGGCAAGTTTCACATCCCCGCGGCCCAGCGCGCCGAAAGACAGAATACGCAGAAGCCCGTAGCAGAACCACAGCGCTAGACCGGCACCCATCACGCGCCAAATATCGGCGGGGCGACCGGCAAAAAGCAAAGACACAGGCAACGTCGTATAGGTGGCAATAGCCAGAGGGATCAGGATGCGGTGGGGCAGACGGTG
>NZ_JAPWAL010000057.1:0-1103 GCF_041432905.1 Rothia sp. 27098_8_161
ACGGCGGGTCGCCCCTCCCTCTGTATCTACACGCCTCATCCGGCGGCTTTTGCTCAGTCCCAGCAGCCGGTTTAGAGTTCTTCCGGCGGCACCGATTCCAACCCAAAACGGCAGTGGCCGTCATAGTTCAGCGCCGCATCAATACGGTCCAGCATCCGCTCAGAAAGCAACGCACGCTCCGCCGGGTCAGACACATCCACCCAACGCACCTGCGAAGATTCCTCGTCGTTCACCTTCGCCTCACCAGAAACCCAGCGGCACAAGAACGTATGGTCCAAGAACTGGCAGCGGTCACCATTACCGAACTGCATCGGCGGGTCAGCCTTCACCTGCGCCAACTCCAACACCTCAATCTGCACGTTCGCTTCCTCCTGCGCCTCACGCAGGCAGGTCAGTGCGGGGCTCTCCCCCGGGTCTACAATGCCCGTGATCGGGGTCCACGCCCCGTTATCGCTACGGCGCACCAGCAGCACCTTAGAATCCTGCTCACGGTACACCACAGCCGTCGCACCGGAGAGCCACAGGTAATCCGGTCCAATCTGCTCACGCAGCTTACGGATATAGGGAGGAGTAGGCATAACATTAACCTTTCAAAAGCCCCGGCAAATCTACCGGAAATAGGTGCTAGAGAGCAGAGCAAACAGCGGCGAGCCGCACACAGAACAAGCCCGCCACTTAGCCGGACGGTCACCCTACTTCGGAATCTACCACAGAGAATACGCCGGAGCCGCCAACGCCACCAGCGCGCCCAGAAGCATAAACGGACCGAAGGCAATACGGGTGCTACCGCGCGCCTTCGTGAACAGCACCAGAGCCAAAGACACCAGACCACCGGCAAGGAACGTCACCAGCGACGCCCAGCCCAGATTTGCCCAGGACAGGTACCCGAGCGCGCCGCCCAGAATGCCGGCAAGTTTCACATCCCCGCGGCCCAGCGCGCCGAAAGACAGAATACGCAGAAGCCCGTAGCAGAACCACAGCGCCAGACCGGCACCCATCACGCGCCAAATATCGGCGGGGCGACCGGCAAAAAGCAAAGACACAGGCAACGCCGTATAGGTGGCAATAGCCAGAGGGATCAGGATGCGGTGGGGCAGACGGTG
>NZ_JAPWAL010000058.1:0-1082 GCF_041432905.1 Rothia sp. 27098_8_161
CAACAGCGTGACCGCGTTTCTCCATCAGAGTGGTGAAGGGGACCTGGTGGTTGTCAACGACTTCGTCGAACTCTGCGCGGCGCGGAACAGCCAGGGGCAGAGCGCCGGTACGGCGTGCATCATGGATGGAGCCGGGTCCGCCCTGAACCAGTACTACGCGTGCTGTTGCATAGTAGTCCAGCAGCTCGGAGGCGGGAAGAAGCTTAAGGTTGTCTGCGTGCTTAATGGGAGCAGTGTGGCCATGCTGCACGAGGCAGGTGACCTCGGGGTGAGCCTCAAGATAAGCCTCAACCCAACACAGGAGACGATCAAAAGTGTGAACGTCGGTGCCGAGGGACACCACCAAATCGTATGTCTTAGTAGGAATATGAACGGGCGCGACGGCAGGGGTAAATACGGGCAGGTCGAACTTGGAAGTATCAACGCTGACGCGGGGGAAGTTCTGAATAGACATAGCCTATTCCTCTCTACGTATTTATCGGTAGTAACCCCGTATACTTGACGCAAAAATCCGGAGGGCATCATTGGTATATGCGGCGGTGTCGTGCCGGAGAAAATGGTGAGTAATCTCCGCATACGCTTCTCTGGCGAGTGGT
This sequence comes from Rothia sp. 27098_8_161, assembly GCF_041432905.1. NCBI lineage: Bacteria > Bacillati > Actinomycetota > Actinomycetes > Micrococcales > Micrococcaceae > Rothia > Rothia sp. 27098_8_161. The sequence continues at coordinate 597 of NZ_JAPWAL010000058.1, forward strand.
TAGTTCGCTTGGATGGTGAGTCCATAGTGGAGTGTACGACTTATGCGTATCTGTATGTATTAATTAAATACCATACCCTGAAAATAAGGCCCTCAGTACACGCGAGGACGCTATTTTCAGGATAAATTCATCACTCTTAGAAAATGGGATGAATTACACGAGAATCAGGGAAATTCTCCTGCTGTTCCTCGCTCTGAACAATCATTCGATCAGCAAAGGTGTATAATATCTTGCCAGTCATCGTCGGTAGAGTCGGGCGGTCAAAACACTCAATATAAAGAGTCTTTACGCCAAAGAGTTTAGCCGCCACAAAGAAAGGAACGGCAACACCGGCGCCGGCAGAAACAACCGCATCCGGATGTTCCTTCGGAAAAATATGAAATGCCAAGAACAGATTACGAATAGCGTTCTTAATATTTCGAGTGGTTGGGTAATAAGCCCAATAGGTCTTCTCATCAGCCAGAGAAGATTCAACATCGGGCTGCT
>NZ_JAPWAL010000059.1:0-1038 GCF_041432905.1 Rothia sp. 27098_8_161
GGCTGGCCATACTGCTGATTATAGGGCTGCTGACCGTACTGCGCCTGCTGGCTGGCCTGCTGAGGCTGTGCACCAAAGCGACCGAAACGAGAGTCACCCTGAGTGACATTCTTCGTCATTGAATTCAGAAGCGGGTTTCCTGCCATCATACTCTCCTTAAACGGGTACAAAACTAATTCTGTTAATTCTATCGGATAGATTCTGCGCTCACGGGTGCTGTTCGTTACCAGCAAGGGTTTCTAGCAACCTTGCCAGAATATTTCAGGGCGGTGTTTACCTGAGGTTCACCCAGGTCCGCACCGCCCCGCAGACAAACACTTCTGCGCGTCTCTTTGTGAAGCGTCTATTGCGAAGCTTCCAAACAATCAAGGAGTTGCTCCAGGTACTCCAGAACGGCCTGTTCCTCGTTCGAACCAATCACCTCGTCAGCAACATCTCGCACAATCTCCGGGGCGTTAGACATAGCAACACCCCAGCCTGCGTAGCTGAGCATCTCCATGTCGTTCTCACCGTCACCGAAGGCAAGAATACCCGCCGGATCAGCGTCCAGACGCTCGCATAGGTCCTTCAGACCGGTCGCCTTATTGACACCGGTACGCACTAGGTCAATGGCGCCGAAGCCACTCACCATCGGGGTGACGGTCTGCGGAAGAGCCTCACGCAGGTAGATGCTCAGCTGCTGCGTCTGCTTCGGCGGGGTCAGCAGCGGGAACTTAATGGGTGCACCCTCAAAATCTTCAATAGAGTCAACCATGACCGAGCCAGGGAAGAAGAACGCCGCAAAGTCCTCCAGGGTGAGGGTTTCGGGAAGATCCTGACCGGTATCTTCAAAATAGCCGCGAATCATGTGCACAATCTGGTCACAACGGTCCTTGGGAAGGTAGATACCTTCGGTGGTGCAGACCAGCAGACCGATGTGGTTCAGCCCCTGGACTACTTCAATGATGCGCGGTACATCCTCTTCTTCAAAGGGATGCACGGCAAGCTGACCGCTCTCATCGGCCAGGTACGCACCATTCTCTGCAATGTAGATGAGGC
>NZ_JAPWAL010000060.1:0-1023 GCF_041432905.1 Rothia sp. 27098_8_161
CGTTCGGGGGTGAAGTACTTGTCGTTGACGGTGCGGAAGGTGGTGTGTTCGGGTGCGTCCATGCCGTTGGGGACGGCGATGTGGCGGGTGGAGACGACATTGGAGTAGATTTCGGGGTGATCAAGTACGTGCTGTACGTCGGCATTTTTGAAGACGGAGTAGCCCATGAATTCATCGTGGGCGACGGGGCAGCGGCGGCGCATTGCGTCGTAGGCAGCTACCTGGTCTTTCTGCACTTCTTCGCTTCGGAGGTCCCAGTCGTTGTGTACGTTCTCAGTCATTGTTCACCCGTATTCGTAATAGAGTTGTGGTGTGCTGGATGCAGGGGTCCGGGCGATGCACATAGGGCAGGGTCGGGCGTGCATTCGAGCATGTGTAGCCATTATTAGTTGTTAGTTCTTTGACCGTATCACTTAAGGGCTGGTTGCGCAGGATAGGCGTTCCTTGTTTTCTCATTCAACGAACGACTTCGGGTAAGGCGAGGGCCGGGTCAGGGACCGCCCGCCTCATGCGTTTCTACCCCCGGGTCTAGCGCCCGCGTGCGAAGGGGTAGATGCTACCGTCCATCACGCCACGCTCCACCTGCTCCAGGCTCACGCCGCGAGTCTCTGGCAGGTTGCGGAACATCAGCAGCGCAATGACCACGTTCACCACGGCAAAGCCAATGAAGGAGCCGGTCAGACCGACCGCACCCAGAATCACAGGGAACGCCAACGACAGCACACCGTTCATCATCCAGCCGCTAAACGCCGAAATGCCCATACCCGCCGCACGCACATGCAGCGGGAACAGTTCACTCATAATCACCCACGTCGACACGTTCAGGCAGGTCTGCATCGCACCCACAAAGCAGACGATGAGCACCAGCAGAATCCAGGGGCGCGCCGCGTTATCGGCGGGCAGCAGTATGGATGCGCCCGCAATCAGCACGTGGAAAAACGCGGTCGACACATAACCAGTCATGACCATGACTCGGCGCCGTACGCGCTCCATCAGGCGCAGCGACATGATGGAGCCGAGCAC
>NZ_JAPWAL010000061.1:0-963 GCF_041432905.1 Rothia sp. 27098_8_161
CGGTTACCGTCAAACGCCAACCAGCTGTAGAAAGCCTCCGCGCCGGACAGCTCTGTGTACGGGCCACCCGAAACCGACACCGTGGTCATGTTCATCTTGCCAAACGTCTTATAGCTGGGAGCGCCAGAAACCTCAATGACCTCCTTCTCCTGGTACGTTCCGAGCACGTCAAAGAGCGGGCCGGGGCCCTCCTTCACATAGGAACTGGGCAGAATAAAAGCACCAGCCAGCAGGGCGCACGTTGCCACAGCGCTGACCGAACGCAGGTTCACACGGCGCGGGGCAAAACGCGAAAAACGCTTAGCCGCCTTCTCATCACTCTTCACACTCGCGGAGACGGCGTTCGATTGTTGCTCAGCATCAGGGGTGGGCTTAGTCATGGTTTCTACAGTACCGGATAAACCTGCTTTTCAACACGCGGGCGGGCACCGTTACCCCGCTAAAAATAGAGTAACCAGGAGGCGGTCACGCTCTGACCCGCACCACGCTTTGTCAGCACCTGACCGTGACAACGGCACGAAAAAGCTCCCAAACCCTGACCCCAAAGACAAGATTGTGAGCCCTTAGCTGATTAACCCGCCTCCACAGCAATGACACGGGAAATTCTCAGCAAAAATCGGTAGGCTGGACAGCGAGCGGGCCAGCTACGCCCACCCCCGGATTACGAAAGGCTTCTACATGTCTGAGAACCCCACCGGCGGCGCCTCCAACGAGCGCGACCCCCTCGAAGAATTCATTAAGAAGATGCAGGAGCAGGGCTTCGACCCCTCCGCGGGGGCAACCGGCCAGGGCGGCAAGGGCACCTCCTCCAACGCGCAGAACCCCTTCAGCGCACTCTTCGGCGAAGGCGGTCAGAACCCCTTCGGCATCAGCATCGACCCTGAAGACCTGAAGAACATGGGCATGGGTTTCGACCCCGCAATGATGCAGAGCATGTTTGCGCAGGTGCAGGCGATGTTCTCC
>NZ_JAPWAL010000062.1:0-949 GCF_041432905.1 Rothia sp. 27098_8_161
CGTGCCTCGTTCTTAGCCTGCTCGTCACGTGCAGCGTGGTAGCCGCCGTTCTCGCGGAGGTCACCCTCATCGCGTGCCTGCGCGATGCGGTCAACAATTTCCTGGCGGTACGGGCCGGAGAGGTGCTCCAGCTCCTCGGTGAGGCGGTCGAAGGCGTCCTGAGTGAGCCATGCACCGGTGTTTTCAGCCATGTGTGTCCTTTGCTTATGCGCCGGCTCTGCCGGTGCGAAACGAATAAACTCGCTACCGTGCGCCATAGAAAAAGGCGGGGAGGCGGTAACGGAATGAATCAACAGACCTATTCTAGAGCACTGGAGGATTTTCGGCTGTTACGCCGGTCGTATCTTCCCCTCTGAGCGCATCTTCATCGGTATGCATGCCGGTAGCTGAACGTTCTGCCAGCATCAGCCTGTTTCTTGCCCGTGAATCTGCTGATACGGTGGGGTATTTCAGGATGTCACACGGTGTCATCTGCGCTAGTGCACCGGCGCTATCCTTGGGTATCATACGAGAAGCTACAGCCGTAAAATTTCTGCCGCGTAGCGCTCGCATTTGCGAGTCACAGACATATTATCCGCACCCTGGCGCATCACATAAAGGAGACCACCGTGAGCGAAGCCATTGAACAGCTGAAGGCAAACCTGCCGACTCACCCTCCCGTGGACTCCCTCAAACCCCTGGATGAGAACTACACTGGTCTGCGCATCCTCGCGGTGCACGCGCACCCGGATGACGAGTCCTCCAAGGGCGCAGGTACTGCTTCGGCGTATATTGCCCGTGGTGCCCGCTTCATGGTGGCGACGATGACCGGCGGCGAGCGTGGTGACATCCTGAATGAGGAGATTGCTAAGAGCCCGCGTGCGCACCGTGACCTGCCGGGTCTGCGCCGCGCTGAGATGGCGGTTGCCCGCGAGATTATGGGTATTGAACACCGTTGGATTGGCTTCTT
>NZ_JAPWAL010000063.1:0-949 GCF_041432905.1 Rothia sp. 27098_8_161
CGTGCCTCGTTCTTAGCCTGCTCGTCACGTGCAGCGTGGTAGCCGCCGTTCTCGCGGAGGTCACCCTCATCGCGTGCCTGCGCGATGCGGTCAACAATTTCCTGGCGGTACGGGCCGGAGAGGTGCTCCAGCTCCTCGGTGAGGCGGTCGAAGGCGTCCTGAGTGAGCCATGCACCGGTGTTTTCAGCCATGTGTGTCCTTTGCTTATGCGCCGGCTCTGCCGGTGCGAAACGAATAAACCCGCTACCGTGCGCCATAGAAAAAGGCGGGGAGGCGGTAACGGAATGAATCAACAGACCTATTCTAGAGCACTGGAGGATTTTCGGCTGTTACGCCGGTCGTATCTTCCCCTCTGAGCGCATCTTCATCGGTACGCATGCCGGTAGCTGAACGTTCTGCCAGCATCAGCCTGTTTCTTGCCCGTGAATCTGCTGATAAGGTGGGGTATTTCAGGATGTCACACGGTGTCATTTGCGCTAGTGCACTGGCGCTATCCTTGGGTATCATACGAGAAGCTACAGCCGTAAAATTTCTGCCGCGTAGTGCTCGCATTTGCGAGTCACAGACATATTATCCGCATCCTGGCGCATCACATAAAGGAGACCACCGTGAGCGAAGCCATTGAACAGCTGAAGGCAAACCTGCCGACTCACCCTCCCGTGGACTCCCTCAAACCGCTGGATGAGAACTACACTGGTCTGCGCATCCTCGCGGTGCACGCGCACCCGGATGACGAGTCCTCCAAGGGCGCCGGTACTGCTTCGGCGTATATTGCCCGTGGTGCCCGCTTCATGGTGGCGACGATGACCGGCGGCGAGCGTGGTGACATCCTGAATGAGGAGATTGCTAAGAGCCCGCGTGCGCACCGTGACCTGCCGGGTCTGCGCCGCGCTGAGATGGCGGTTGCCCGCGAGATTATGGGTATTGAACACCGTTGGATTGGCTTCTT
>NZ_JAPWAL010000064.1:0-917 GCF_041432905.1 Rothia sp. 27098_8_161
GAAACCACCCCCGACAAGCTCAAAACCTGGAAGCAGAAGCCCTTCAATATCTTCTTCAAGGGCGACGACTGGAAGGGTACCGAAAAAGGCAACGCCCTGGAAGCACGCTTCGCAGAGGTAGGTGTGGAAGTACACTATTTCCCCTACACCGAGCACACCTCCAGTACCAAGCTGTGCAAGGTCGTTGATTTGCTCGAAGCAGAACACGATCTGCGCGTAGAGATGCGCCGCTTCGCTGAGCTGCTTGGCGAGCGCGAATACTCCGAAGCGATTGTCGCCCCCTAACACCCCTACCCCTTCATCGGTGCGTTAGAGCTCATAAGACTCATGAAGAGACACAAAGAAGATCCCCGCCGTAAGTACTTACAGCGGAGATCCTCTGCATATTCGCGGTATATCAGCTACACCTCAAAGGTGAGCGTCTCATAAGCTTTAGCGCTGTGCCAGCCACTTCTCAGCGGAGGACCCCAGAACCTTCAGCACACGGCCAACCTGCGGCTCAGCAGCGACTGCAATCTTCTTGCCCACCAGCGGGATGGAGCAGGAAACTTCACCGTTGACGTCCAGGCGGGTCTGCTCACCCTCGGGGGTCAGCTTCTGAGTAGCCTGAGCGGACACGGGCATGCCGTTGACCTTGACCTCGGTAGAAACAGTGCGGGAGCCGTCAGCAGCCGGTGCGCTTACGGTGTCCACCTGGGTCATAGCAACGCCGTTGCCGACGAACTTACGAGCGATGTCCGGCACGCGCTCGGCGGGCACGGTACGCTCGGTGGTTGCGGTGAACTCAGCGGAGGTGTCACCGGAAACGGAGAAGCTACCGAATTCCACGCCAACCTCGGAGCATACGAAGCGTGCGAAATCCTCGTTAGAGAATGCCTCGATAACCTGCTCAACGCTTGCGTTGATAATGGTTGATT
>NZ_JAPWAL010000065.1:0-844 GCF_041432905.1 Rothia sp. 27098_8_161
CACACTAATCGAGCTGTCCGAGGTGCGGGTAATCACCGGGGAGAACGAGTACGGCTCATAGGTTGCGGTACCAATGAACTTGCTGCGGTGGAACAGCAGAATGTGGTGCGCCATCGAAGAGATACAGCAATCAGACGGGGAAGAACCCGGAATCGCGTCAATCCACGACAGCTCAGCACAGGGGTCATAGCCCTCATAAGTGCTGGAAACGTTCGTCCACTGATCCCACCTGCTCTTATTCTTCAAATTGCGCAGCGCCTTAGACACCACGGTCGATGCAGAATCAGAGGCACAGGTGGAGTCCTTCTTCAGGTCAGACTTCGGATCAGCGTTCTTCGACTCGGAGGCGGTCGGCTCAGCATGAACTGTAATCGTCACCACCGACGGCGCCGGAGCAGGTGACGAAGCACTCGCGGATGCACTCGGGCTCGCCGACAGGGTGGGGAACAACTCCTGCGTAGAAGTAGCGCTCGCTGAAGCAGAAGCGCTACCAGAAGAAGACACCACGGTACCAGAAACAGCAGAATCAGTGCTTGCCGAGCAAGAAGTGACAACAAGAGCTAGAGCGGCGCCCAGCGCAGGTAGAGCTAAAGAGGTACGACCGGTAAAGTGGCGGCGTGTAGAAGACATGAATACTCCTCAGATGCGCATCAGCGCACATCAGTACTGGTCATGAAGCGAATAGTGAACTCGTCCAGTATAGGGAAAAAGAGGCGGGCGCGCGGTGCGTGCGGTCAGTGCCGTTCGTTACCGTAGAGTCACAGACCGGGATTACCGTTAGACAGCCGCTACAGCAGGGCCAGAAGAAGTGAAGTAACGTAGCAGGAAATCAGCTATGCGGAAA
>NZ_JAPWAL010000066.1:0-819 GCF_041432905.1 Rothia sp. 27098_8_161
GAGAAGCTCCGCCATAGCGTGTACGGGAACCCAACCGGCTCCGGAGGGGACAGCGACAATAATATCGAGTGAGCTCATGAGAATCCTTGGGAGCAACGCCCGCCGCATACACCGGGCTCACCGGGGTAAAACCTCGGGTTGTGTGCGGTGTGCATCAGCGGCGAGAGCGTGAATGTCAATAAAAGATAGATAAGGTGCCTTGCATCAGCAGGCGCGCAGAAAAACGCGAATGTAGCGGCGAGTGAAACCGCTACGACCGGCTAGATTCAGCCACGGAAGGCTACGGCACAGGTAGTTTTCAGTATATCGGTCAACTCTGCGGATGGGGCTTACCTGCAACCTTTAGAAACGGCTTTAGGGTGTGTGAATGCACACCTCAATGCCTGATTCGGTACCAAAACCGGCAGCCATGCGCGCCAGATCAGTATTCGGGGCGGCAGCCACCGTAAAGAAACGATCCACAGCGGCGGTGAACTGCTTCTGACGAGCTATATCGCCGTGTTCAAGGGTCGTGAAAATACCGCCGCCGGCATCGTCAAAGACCTCAACGCGTAGTTCGGGCAGAAGCTCAGTATTTGGCAGGTTCAGCGAGGACACATCGTGCTGGAAGGTTAGGTCACCGCACAGCAGAGTCACCGGCAGCGCGGCGCCGCCAATGACCGGGCGGGAATTCTCATCCATGCCGGCAGGGTAATAGCCCGACAGGGACACGCCAATAGCGGTCGCAATGGTGCCGTCAATACCGGCAAGACCGCGATTAGCAAATACGCGCGTGGGGGCGGGCTCGCCCAGGGCGGGGGCTGCCGCATCCAAATCACG
>NZ_JAPWAL010000067.1:0-809 GCF_041432905.1 Rothia sp. 27098_8_161
TACACAGCCGGAACATACGTGTGTAACCACGTGTTCTACGAGGGGCAGCGCATTAGCCGTGAACTGGGTTTGAGCATTCCCGCCGGATTCGTGCACGTGCCCGCAACGTGCGCCGACGGCGAAGAGAGTACCGAAGGCATCGGTATGACCGCTCACCGTGACGCCGGTGGCGTAGTCCGTGACGAGCAGGGCATCCCGCAGCTACCCGAATCCACCGTGGTGCGCATTATTGCCGAGGTCGCCTCCGACACCCTGCCCGCAGTGGACTAACAGCACGGCATTGAGCTAGAACCCGTACAACAAAACCGCCGGATAGCCTCCCTCACTGGGATCCTATCCGGCGGTTTGTGTATTTGTGCTGAGCTAATTTGCGCTGGGCCAACACAGCCAGGCTATAACACCGGCACATGCAGGCTCACACTACTACTTGGTGCGGTTCTTCAGGTAGTAGTCAATCAGAGAAGCGGTCGAAGAATCCTGACGAGCCAGAACCTCACGGTCACCTTCAATAGCGGGAACCAAATCCAGCGCCAGCTTCTTACCCAGCTCAACACCCCACTGGTCGAAGGAATCAATGCCCCAAACAACACCCTGAACGAAGGTGATGTGCTCGTACAGGGCAATCAGGGAGCCCAGAATGCGCGGGGTCAGGCGCGGCGCCATAATGGAGGTGGAGGGGCGGTTACCGCTGAAGATACGTGCGTTGACCACGTGCTCTGCGGTGCCCTCTGCACGAACCTCTTCCTCGGTCTTACCGAATGCGAGAGCCTGAGACTGTGCGAAGAAGTTAGCCAGGAACAGTTCGTGAA
>NZ_JAPWAL010000068.1:0-804 GCF_041432905.1 Rothia sp. 27098_8_161
CGCATACCGGCACGAATCAGCGAGTCGAGTACGGATACTGCGGTGAGCATGGCGGGGGTTGAGCGGTTCTCAGTCACCGTACCATTCTAAAGCCGTAAGGTCTTTCATTCAGTTATGGTTACCCTTCACAGGTGCGACCTTGACAACTAACAGTCTTCATAGCCCGGCGGCGCGTTCCAGCACCCGGTAGCAGTCGGTGACGCGGTTTACCCACCACTGGCGGGTCTGTTCATCGGTGGCAAGACGCTCCAGACGCTGCGGGCTGGGGGTGATGGCACGCAGGTCCATAAACCCGTCGCAGGCGATGAGCGGCTCATCGGTGACGTCTTCAGCCATGAGGGAGACCGTGCCCAGGCCGCACCCGTACCTCAAAGTCGGTAGGGAAGCTGCCAGGGAGGCACCGGTGGCAATGCCCACCGAAGACTCCAGCGCAGAAGAAACCACTGCCGGAAGCTGCGCCTGCTTCACCAGTACGAGCGCACGACGTACACCGCCCAGCGGCGCCGCCTTAACAACCATCAGGTCCGCGGCGTTCGCACGGGCCACCTTCAGTGGGTCTTCCGCCTTACGAATCGACTCGTCTGCGGCAATTCGGACGGGCAGCCCCTCCTTAGCAATGGCAAAGCGGAGTGCAGCCATGTCCTCAATGGATGCCACCGGCTGCTCGGCGTAAATAATGCCGTAGTCGCAGAGCTTGTGCAGTGCCTCAAGGGCGCCACCGAGGGTGTAGCCCATGTTCGCGTCCACCTTCAAACGGGCATTCGGGAGAGCATCTCGTGCTGCCGCCACACGCGCAATATCGTC
>NZ_JAPWAL010000069.1:0-796 GCF_041432905.1 Rothia sp. 27098_8_161
CTTAAATCTGGAATTATGCTTAAATCTCGCAATGTTGTTTTTTGCACTGGTCAAGAATCTATTGAAGTACCAGATGGGTATAGTACCCCCTGGGACTTGAATACTCTCCAGGAGGCAAAGCCAGGAGATAAGTTTGCGGTATTTGGAGGTGGGCAAACAGCTGCTACTTTGACTTATGCGCTCTTGAAATTAGGTGCTAACGTTGATTTATATCATAGAGGCGAGTCTATTACTTTTCGTTGCGCAGATGTTCCTGCTGAGTTTTTCAGGCCTGAAGGGCGAGAAAAATACAGAAAAAGTTCATCTTTAGGATTTAAAAAATCTTCAGTTATGCATGAGTATTTAGATATATTTAATGCTTATAGGGCTAAGGGATTCCTAAATATTTATCCAATGGCTCACCTGAAAGACCGTTCTATCTATGTGGATGGAATTAGGGTTGATGGTGAAGGAATGGGTTATAAAAAAATTATTCTCTGTTTTGGTTTGGTGCCGAAGAGTTTTCGTTGCCTTATTGATGAGAGTATAGATATCTGGGATGTGGATTATTGGTGTGCTATTCATGATGGATTGTATGTATTGGGGGCAGGGGCTGAGGCCGCCTTGGGTCCTGCGGCTAAGAATATTGATGGGCATAGAGTTGGCGTGATTAGAATTTTGGATTCTATTACAAGGAAGAGCGAAAAACTAAAATGAAATATTTTGATTTAGTTAAGAGTTTGCCTGATGACTATCCAGGTATTTCTCAATGTGAAATTGTTATGATGTCTTTGGGAAATGAAGTTTTGTATGCTTC
>NZ_JAPWAL010000070.1:0-781 GCF_041432905.1 Rothia sp. 27098_8_161
AACCCTACTCTTCAATGAAATATAAAACACATATATTCGTGCGTGTCCAAGAATATTAAGCAGATATATCTGCGATAGTTCCGGACATCCATGGGTCAGCCGACAGCCCTACCCGCAACACCCCCAGCCGCCCTTCGTCATAGTCAGTCATATTAAGTTCATATTTCGCCCCAATGTCATGTCCAGAAATATTAGGACATCAACCGCCGCATCCCTTGCACGCCCTCGGAGGCGGTGGGTAAAGTGAAAGCGTTATCTATCAAGAGCGACCGAGAGATCTGGCTCGTCGACGTCGCAGCAACCTCGCCAGTATCCCCCACCGTCACGGTGCAGGGTACGGACAAGGTGCTCCCGCCAGAACCGATAGAGAAGAATACCCTTCGGCACCCCTTGATGAGTCGTACTCGCAAACCGGTACAGCACATCCTGCAGAAGAATTCACGCACCCTCCCGGTGCGTATCTATCGGGTGAACACGAAGGAAGGTTATGACGACAGTTCACCCGGCTCTTTCTTTTGAGCTATTCCCTCCGCGCTCACAGGCGAGCTGTGAGTCGCTGCTCCGCACCATTGCGGAGCTTGAGGGCACCAACCCCGACTACGTGTCGGTCACCTACGCCGGTGACGCGAAGCGCCGCCAGAAGACCCTCGCGCTACTCGACCACCTGGTGCATGAAACCTCCCTCACCCCGCTAGCTCACCTGATTTGTGCAGGCCATTCGGTACACGAGCTGGAGCGTGCAGTCCGCCTGATTCTGGGCCTGGGTGTGCGCGGCTTCCTG
>NZ_JAPWAL010000071.1:0-760 GCF_041432905.1 Rothia sp. 27098_8_161
TCGGCTCAAAATTTGTGGTGGCTAGTGGTGGCATGCGGGGGTGTGTGAAGGGGTTGCGCACATCGCGTACCTAAGAATGGTTGATGCCCTTCACCCACGACTCGTATCGTGAGTGAAAGGCATCATTGGCTAACGTGGGGCGATGCGTCCCACGCTAGATAACGTAGTAGTCGCTCAGGCCCTCATCCAGGCTAGATTCGGGTAGCTGAACTTCAGCATGTGAGGCAGCCAGCGTGTAGTCCTCCCAAGGCCAGATATCCTTCAGTTGTTCGCTAGGAACGGCGAAGAACACGCCGTTCGGATCCACCTGCGAGGCGTGCGCCAGCAGCGCCTGATCGCGCTGCTCAAAGTGCTCGTGAACCAGAATGCGGGTCGTAGTCTCATGGCGAGGCGCCCCCGACGTTGCATGGTACGCGATGTTCTCAATCCAGCCACTCAGCAGGCTCTCACCGTGCGTATCGAGCAGATGCTCGTGCAGGATGAGGGTGCGTTCGGGGTTGAACGCGCGGTCATAGTAGAGCTTCATCGGGGTCCAGGGCTCGCCCTCACCCACATACGCCTCGGGGTCGCCCGCCTTCTCGAATGCTTCCACGGCAACCTTGTGGGTCATGATGTGGTCGGGGTGCGGGTAGCCGCCAATCTCGTCATAGGTGATGATGATGTGCGGGCGGTACTCACGCACTAAACGCACAAGCGGCGCAGCGGCACGGTCCAGGGGCATGGTACCAAAGCTACCGAAGGGCAGAGGCGGCATGGGGTC
>NZ_JAPWAL010000072.1:0-690 GCF_041432905.1 Rothia sp. 27098_8_161
CGAACACGTTGGGGATGGGCAGGGTGAAAACACCGCCGACTAAAGCGCTTCCCGAAAATCAACGAAGCAAAAACCAACCGAACACTTGAGCGGGGGTGGCTTGTACATTCACAAGCCACCCCCGCTCAAGGTGTCAGCTAATTACTTTTCGCCGCGCTACTTGTGCCGCTCTACTTTTTGCGGCTCAAAATCCCGATGTTTCCCGCGATGTTACTGCGCTCAGTGTTACTTTTCTTCGGGCGCGTCGCCGAAGCCACCGTCCAGTAGCTTCTGTAGCTCCGAGTCGAAGTCTACGTCGTCCAGGCTGATTTCGTTCATGCGCGCATCGTATGCGGTGAAGTCTTCCACCTCGGCGGGGGTGGGCAGGGTCTCTGGGGTGTCCCAGAGGCCGTCGCGCGCCTCAATGCCGTGGGCGTTTTCGTACCAGCGCCAGAACTGCTGTGCCTCACGCACTAGGCGGGGGCGCAGTTCCAGGCCGACCAGGTTCTCGAAGACCTGCTCGCTGGGGCCGCCGTCGATGCGGCGGCGCGCCATAATTTCGGTCAGTTGCGGTGCCTTGGGCAGGTTGCGGGTCGCGTCCTCGGTTACGACGGATACCCAACCTTCGATGAGCGCGAGCAGACTCTCCAGACGTTGCACCGCTAGTTCCTGATCTTCGGTGCGCTGGGGGCTGAACAGGCCGCCTTCGAA
>NZ_JAPWAL010000073.1:0-676 GCF_041432905.1 Rothia sp. 27098_8_161
TTCAGCCAACCAATCAGCCGCTGGTAGCCCTGCATTGCATTATCCGCCATGGACACAAAACCGCGTAGAATCTGCTGACCGGTCAGCGAAATAATACCGGCGAGCACCAGAATCATACCGATTTCGGCAATAGCCGCCGCGCCACCGGCACGAACACCCTTCTTACGCAGAAGCATCACGGCGGGGCTCAGCAGAGCCGCCAACAGCAGAGCCACCAGAAGAGAAATAACCAGCAGGGAGACGTGTCCCAGGCTTTTCCAAAGGACCCAACCGGCACCGGCAATCATAATGATGCGCCACGCCCAAGCACCGGCAACTTCCATAGCAAAAGGCACCCGGTAGCCGCGCTCCTCCTCGGCTACTTGTTCTTCTGCAATAGGTGTAATTTTCACGGTGTCTCCAAATCGTTATCGGTATCGCGCCCGCGCGGGGCAGCTTCGGCTACCCCAGCGGAGGTAGTATGTGGTGATGTTGTGGCCCCTCCCCTGCGCCTCGATACATCGGGGAAGTAAAGCGGCAAAGGCGGCGGCACCATCACGGTACCGCCGCCTCATAACGAGCTTTAGTCGTTGCTAAAGATGCTTGCCAGGTACATGAGAACACGCAGAATCTCGACGTACAACCAGACGAGAGAAGCGGTCAGGCCGAATGCAAGACGCCAGGACTCACGCTCGGG
>NZ_JAPWAL010000074.1:0-646 GCF_041432905.1 Rothia sp. 27098_8_161
CACGATTCGCCAGGTAACGCACCACCGTGTTGACCACAGACAGAGTCGGCACAGCGAACAGAGCACCCACCGCACCAAAAATAATGGAGCCACCAGCCACCGAGAAAATAACCGCCAGCGGGTGCAAGGAGACAGCCTTACCCATAATGAGCGGCTGCAGAATGTGGGATTCGAGCTGCTGAACCAGCAGAACAATACCGAGCATAATCAGCGCCTGCACCGGGCCCAGAGCAACCAGCGCCAGCAGCACAGCCACAGCACCGGAAATGAGAGCACCAATCACCGGAACGAAGGAGCCGAGGAAGACCAGTACACCCAGCGGGATAGCCAGCGGAACACCCAGGATTGCGGCACCAACACCGATGCCGATAGCGTCGATAGCCGCCACCAGAATCTGAACGCGCACGTAGGCACCCAGGGACTTCCAACCCGCACGACCCGCACCGTTGACAGCGGCACGCGCATCCTTCGGGAAGAGGCGGGTCACGAACAGCCAGATACGCTCGCCCTCCATCAGGAAGAAGACCAGGGTAAACAGGGTCAGCAGGGTACCGGTCGCAACCTCAGCGGCGGTCGAGCCCACCTGGGATACACCGTGCAACACAGAACTGGGATTATTGCTGACGGCATTTTCTGCCTGATTCAA
>NZ_JAPWAL010000075.1:0-634 GCF_041432905.1 Rothia sp. 27098_8_161
CGAGAGCGAGAAGCCCGCAACTGTGAATGCTGTGTACCCGGTTTCCGGCTACTCGGTCGTGCGCGCCATCTTTAACTAAGCACGCTCCAGTCGTACAAAGCGCGAGGCGCCGAACCCTGAGAATGGGGGTCGGCGCCTCGCGCTGTTAAGAGTAAATATAAAAGTGAATAGTAGGAGAATGGCGGCTGATGTCAGCCGCTTACTATAGACAAAAGGGAATATTCTCTATCGGCTATATAGAGTAGTGGGTTATTCAAAAAAATGAATTTAGTGGCCGGAACTCATCACAGAAGGCTTGACTGAAGAACCCGGACCCAGGTTATAACTGGCGAGAAAGCGAAGCAGGAAAGCTTTACGCTGCCGAGAAGAAGCCTGTTCGTCCGCCAAAACGGAAATGTGGTTGGAAGCGCTCGTAACATTATGCTCGGAAGGGGCGCCCGAAGTGCAATCTGCCATTCCTATAGACTAGCGCACCATGCCCGCTCCTAGCTAAGAGAAGTCCACCCATGAGGCTAAAAGCATAGTTCGCCGATGCGCGTGCAGGCTCCTGCCGGGTTGTTTACCGGGGTGTGTGCCGGCGCTCTGTTCGGGCATAGAAAGACCCCGCTCGGCGTATCCATTCACAGGATGCACC
>NZ_JAPWAL010000076.1:0-619 GCF_041432905.1 Rothia sp. 27098_8_161
GCGGCAGCGAAGCCACGGTGCACCAGCTCCTCCGCCACGCGGGCAGCATCACGCTTGGTCTTGGTGAAGATGACGGTGCGGCCGCGACCGGTAGCGCGCAGAATGCGGCCAATCATCTCGTCCTTATCCAGGTGATGTGCACGGTAGACGACCTGGCGGATCGATGCCTTAGTCTTCGATGCGTCCTCGGGGCTAGCGGCACTAATACGCATGGGCTTGGTCATGTACTGGCGTGCCATCGCAATGACCGGGCCGGGCATGGTTGCGGAGAACAGCATACTCTGGCGGTCCTCGGGCAGGTAGCTGAGAATCTTCTCAACCGACGGCTGGAAACCCAAATCCAGCATTTCGTCAGCCTCATCGAGGACCACAATCTTGACCTGCTTCAGGTTCAGGAAGCCCTGCTGGTACAGGTCGATAATGCGACCGGGGGTGCCTACTGCAACCTCCAGGCCGCGGCGCAGCAACTCAGCCTGAGGCTCAATCGGCACACCACCGTACAGGGTAGCGATGCGGGCGTTGCGCAGCTTCGCAGCAATCGCCAGATCCTCACCCACCTGAATAGCAAGCTCACGGGTCGGAACCAGAATCAGCGCCTGAGGTGCGCCGGGGTACTCCA
>NZ_JAPWAL010000077.1:0-613 GCF_041432905.1 Rothia sp. 27098_8_161
ACACCAGCAACAGAATGTACACCACCATCGAAATCAGTAGCATCGACTGTGGTGCCACCAGCAAACCAACCGCCGCAGACGCAGCAGCCATCACACCAATCAAATGATCCTTTGACGCCTGGTAAGCATCGATGGCGAGCACCGCAAAGAGCGCCGTCATCACAAAATCCACGCCCTTGAGCTCACTCAAGAAGCTTGCACCCAGCATATAGCCGAGCGTTGCGCTCGCCAGAACACTCAGATGTAGGCCCGCATGAATCCATAGGATACGGGAACCACGCAGCTTATGGCGGTCCGGGCCGGTGTTCAGCGCGTACGCCTCATCGATGAGCGTGTACACGGTGTAGAACTTCGCCAACCCACCACGCACCCGCTCAATCGGATACGAGAGACCATACATGAGGTGACGTGAATTAATGAGCAGAGTCATCACGGCGATAGAGAACAGTGAGGCATGATTCGACACCATATCAATCAGCACGAACTCTACCGAGCCAGCAAAAACAACGGTAGGTAGCAGAGGCGCCACCCAGAACGGTAGATGGTAGCTGTGGACAAGCACACCCAAACCAATACCGACAAAGAACAAACCCAGCATAATCACACCGGCGAT
>NZ_JAPWAL010000078.1:0-609 GCF_041432905.1 Rothia sp. 27098_8_161
CTTTGCCGCCGCTATCGGCGCGCTCACCTGTGGTCGTATCTCCGACCGGTACGGCCGCCGAACCACCATCATTGGGCTGTCCACCATCTTCTTCATTGGTGCTCTGACCTGCGTCTTCGCACCCAACGTTGCCGTGCTTATCACCGGACGAACCCTGCTCGGCCTGGCGGTCGGTGGCGCCTCCGCCGTGGTGCCCGTATTCCTCGCGGAGCTCGCACCCTACGAAATTCGTGGCTCCCTCTCCGGCCGTAACGAGCTCATGGTTGTGGGCGGTCAGCTTGCCGCGTTCATCGTGAATGCCCTCATTGGCAACCTATGGGGTGAGCACGACGGTGTGTGGCGCTGGATGTTCGCCATCTGCACCCTGCCCGCCATAGGCCTGTTCGTCGGCATGCTGCGTGTGCCCGAATCGCCGCGCTGGCTGTTGCGCGTCGGCAAGCGTGAACAGGCGCTGGAGGTTATGAAGCGCATCCGCTCCACCGAGCGTGCCGAAGCTGAAATCGCCGACATTGAGCGCACCCTGCAGGCGGAGGCGGCAACCTCCCAGAACGATGCGGCGGGTAAGGAAAGCGTGGGCGTGCGCGGCTGGTTCATGCGCATCCTGCTCGT
>NZ_JAPWAL010000079.1:0-595 GCF_041432905.1 Rothia sp. 27098_8_161
AATCTCCTGGCGACCGCCGTAGCCGACCGCAATGTTCACATGAACACCGGGCAGGTGCGCCGTCTGCTCAATCGCCCAATCTAAGCGCTCGTGCAGTTGGCGAGGAATCAGGTCAATATTGCCGATGGCGCGCACCGGACCGCAGGCGGAGTCCACCAGACGTACCAGGAAGGTATCAATCACCGCGACCAGACCGGTCAGCTCCTTCTCAGGGCGCTTCAGGTTCTCGGTGGAGAGCATGTACAGGCTCACCTGCGGAATCGACAGCTCAGTACACCACGCCAGAAAATCAATAATTCGCTCCGCACCGGCGGCGTGGCCCTCACGGGTGCTCAAACCGCGCTGAGCCGCCCAGCGGCGGTTACCGTCCACCAGCACTCCAATATGTGCAGGCAGGGATTCGGGGCTCAGCGAGCGCGCCAGAGCCTGCTCATAGACGGTAGGCTCAGTGACAGTGCCGGGGTTGCTGGCGTGGCCGTGCACAGTAATCACAGGCAGGGCATTGGCGCTCATAGCTCATACCTCATTCGGCTGTCGTGGCGATAATTCAGCAGGCTCATAACGAAAGAGCCCAAGCTCCTATTCTACTCCGCCG
>NZ_JAPWAL010000080.1:0-571 GCF_041432905.1 Rothia sp. 27098_8_161
TGAAGCTGTGACAGGGGGGAGCCTGGGGGCTCAAGTTTCCACTATGGGTGCTCTGATATTCATCATTTTTTCGACGGGAGCCCTTAGTTATTCCGTAGGAAAGATCAATGTATATGCTTCACTCTGCATGCTTGCAGGCATGATTCCTGTTGCCTTTATGTCACATCTCTATTCGAGTAAGAATGCTGAGGCAATGGAAAAAATATATTCATATAGCTACAACGCGTGGCATAGCACTAACCAGATTGCACAAATAACTACTGCTCGTGAGCTTGCAATTCTTAATGCTCGGTCGTTCTTTGCGCATCGTGCTAATCAAGAACGGAAAAAATCCGGTGAGGAGGAAATTGGCCTAGCTCGTTACATCCTCAGAATATATACAATTGTTGGTTTTATAAGCGCTGCATTGCTAGCTTTAGCCCTTATTTTTCTAGCGGCCTCGGTGCCGGCTCCCGGTGCTCTTGCTGGAGCTGTTATAGGTATTACCTCGGCTATAGTCTCGCTTGGCTCGATGGGAAGCGACCTTAGCTCGATGGCAGCGGGGTCAAACGCAATTGATATATATCGAAAG
>NZ_JAPWAL010000081.1:0-551 GCF_041432905.1 Rothia sp. 27098_8_161
TGAGGAATGGAGGTCACGCCGTGGCGTGCCTCGGAGGAAGGCTCCGCAAATAGCGGCAGGTTCAGCACGCGCGCGAACTCCGCCGCAAACTCGCCGGCACCGTCAGCGGCAACCACCACGGTGCGATGCGTCGGAGTTAACTCCGCCAGGTCCGCCTGAGACTCCAAAGAATCCAGAAGCCAACGCTGCTCAGCGCTGGAGAGCCCGGGACTCTCAGCGCGGGCGGCGCGGGCGCGGCCCTCAGCCTGCGGGTCGTAATCCTCCAGTAGGCTCAGCGCCCACTGCGGAAGCATCTGCGCAAAACGACCCGAGGGGGTCAGCGGCGTATCGAAACAAATATTCAGGTGCACAGGGCCAATCGGCTCCGTCGAGTGCTTGCGCCAGTGCTCGGCGCTACGACCGGTCAGCGCATTCAGACAGGCGGCAAAAGCCTGAGTCTGCTCACCCTCCACCTGCTCGGGGTAGGAAGTCAAATCAGCTTCAGCGCGCACAAAAGGATGGAAGAAACTTGCCTGACGGGTCGTCTGATTCACGCCGCTACCGCGCAGATG